>OMUD01000287.1 GCA_900314125.1 uncultured Prevotellaceae bacterium
AATCCACGTCACGCATCAATGATTCTTTGTTTGGTTCTTTTGATATAAGTGAATTTATCGTCTGCAGCTCGTTATCGGTTACATTCTCTTGCTTCAGCGACCTAAGGATTAAACCAACAAACCTTTGATTCAGGTTTATTATACCTTATCATATAGATAAGAACATCTAAACTTAAACCTAAACCAGCAAAGATGGAATGCAACTGTTTCTCTTTTTATTGAAAGTATGAAATAGATATGCAGCTTTAGTTTTTTTTGTTAAAATCAAACTCATTCTGCACGATAAATGAGAAAAATGGGTCTGAATTCAAGATTATTTTGTATTTTTACAACAAGAATGGGCTTTTTTATCTTTGCCTTGTCGTGAAGATTTTTGCCTCTTTTGCGGATTGTAAAACAAATGATAATATGATGAAACGACACCTAACAATTTTCTGCCTACTGGTCATGGCACTGAATCTGCAGGCTCGACAAGGGAATAATATGAACAAGGACCTGCCTTTCAATCCCTTTGGCCATCCGCTGATTCCCGATATGGTAGCCGACCCCAGCGTTGTTGAGATTAATGGAATGTTCTATTGCTATGTCACCACCGACGGCTACGGACAAGGGCTGGAGACATCGGGGCCACCAGTGGTGTGGAAGTCTCGGGATTTCGTTAATTGGAGCTTCGATGGAACCTATTTCCCGCAGGCTGTAGGCGAGAAATACTGGGCACCTAGCAAACCCGTCTACAAGAACGGACATTGGTATATCTACCCTACGGTTAACGGCTATATGTATCCTGCCGTGAGCGATAGTCACGAAGGACCGTTTCACTTAGCAAAGGGCAATCGCTTTACGATAGAGAACCGTCTGCTGGAAAAAGACAGTGTCTGTGCTATCGACACCGAGATGTTCATCGACGATGACGGCACACCCTATGCCATCTGGGGACTCCGCAATGTGGCAAGGCTCAAGGACGACATGACAACCATCGACACGCTTGTCACCATCGACACCCGCAAAAAGCAATATACCGAGGGGCCCATCTTTTTCAAACGAAAGGGCATCTACTACTACCTCTACACTCAGATGGCACTGGAACGCTATGAATACTACTATCAGATGAGCCGTGATAGTCCATTCGGTCCATACGAGACACCTCGGAGGGATGTGGTCTGCACCACCGACGCTGATACAGGTGTGTTCGGTCCTGGACATGGTTGCGTATTCCATCCTGAGGGCACTGATGACTACTATCTGGTGTTCTTGGAGTTCAGTCGCAACAGTACCAACAGGCAAATCTATGCCAACAAGTTGGAATTCAACGACGATGGTACCATCCGTCAGGTAAGGGTGACGCTCAACGGCGTTGGCGCTTTGCGACAGACGATGCGCACAAGACATTTGTTGCAGCCCGTACAGATGAGGGCTTCGTCGGTTGCAGAACCAGAAAGGGTTCCCTACATATTGGACAAGCGCTGTCAGCGTACAGAGTATTTTGTGCCGGAGTTTGCTGTCGATTGTTCCAATGGGTCGCGATGGATGGCATCTTCTGCCGACACCACCGACTGGTGGCTGATGGCAGACTTAGGCATGGTGCGCCGCATAGGTAACAGCAGTCTCGCCTTTGTCCGTCCCACAGCTGGTCATGCCTACAGGTTGGAAGGCTCTGTCGATGGAATCACATGGCAGACATGTGGCGGACACGATGACCTGCGCATCATGTCACCCCACATTGACAGCATCAACCAGTCGTTCCGCTATCTGAGGGTACACATCACTCATGGTATTCGAGGCGTATGGGAATGGAAGATAGAGGAAGCACAGACCGACGACTTTGCCCATGCAAAGTGGATTGCGTTGGAAGCTGACTCCACCATTCTGTTTCCTTACGTTCATCTGCTTAAAGCCAACAGTCCCGAAGGGCAATCGCTGAAAAACTACCGCATCCCTGTGCTCAGCAAGACCTGCCGAGTGAAAGGCAAGGTAAAGAGAGCTTGGGTGGACATCTGTGGACTGGGACAATACGAGCTGTTTATCAACGGAGAGAAGATGGGCAATCATTTTCTGTCACCTGGCTGGACGATGTACAACCGTGAACTGCTCTATAACGAGTTGGATGTCACACAAGCCTTGCAGCAAGCCAAGCACGGCAAGGTGGCCATTGAGGTGATGCTGGGAGGCGGCATGTACGACATCAGCACCCGTGGTTATCACAAGATGGCTGGCTCCAGCGGTGCACCGAAGCTGCTATTCTGTCTGCATGTGGACTTTGCAGACGATCGGCACAAGGACTTTGTCAGCGATGCTACGTGGAAGGCGCGTGAGAGTGGCATTCGTCATACAAGCATCTATAGCGGTGAGTGGAATGATGCAACGCTCTTGGCCAAGCCGCATCCTGCCATCATTACCCATCCTCACTGGGATGTACAACTGGTTAAGCAACAGGCTGGAACCCATGTCAAGATACATCAAGAACTACCAACGACCGAGGAATCCCCTGGCATCTACGACACACGACAGAACTGCTCAGGGATTGTCCGAATCAAAGTGAAGGGGAAGCGGGGACAGACCATCCGTTTGCGTCCTGCCGAGATACTGAAAAACGGAGCCATATCACAAAAGAGCATGCCTGGCTATGAGTGGCAGTACACCCTCAGGGGCGATACCAATGGCGAGACATGGCAGCCGCAGTTCTCCTACACGGGGTTCCGCTATGTGGAGGTAAGAGCCGACGAGGGTGTGGAACTACTGGAACTAACAGGACTGCACACGACGACCGATGTAGCGGAAGTAGGCAGCTTCGAGTGTAGCGATACGCTTTTCAACCGCATCCATACGCTCATCGACTGGGCCATACGCAGTAATCTTGTCAGCATCACCACAGACTGTCCAACCCGAGAGAAGCTGGGCTGGCAGGAGCAGATCCATCTGATGGCGCTCTCGATGATGTACCGTTATGACATACGCTCGCTGATGAACAAGATTGCCGACGATCTGGCCGACTCTCAGCACGGTGACGGAGCCATCCCAACCATAGCGCCCGAGTACACGCAGTTTGAACTGGGCAGCGGCTTTGAGGACACACCCGAATGGGGGGCATCGTTCATTCTCTGTCCTTGGTACACCTATCAGTGGTATGGCGACGACAGTGCCATGCAAAAGCACTATGAGGCCATGAAGCGCTATATCGCCTATCTTGGCTCTCGTGCCGAAGGTGGCATTCTCAACTACGGACTCGGCGACTGGTTTGACATAGGTCCGAAACGACCAGGCAAGGCGCAGCTCACCAGTGTGGCACTCTCAGCAACTGCCATGTACTATTATGAGCTGACCGTGATGCAGCAGATAGCTCGTCATCTGGGGCGAAATGGCGATGCAGAAGCATTTGCCCATACAGCTGAAAAGGTGAAGGAGGCCTTTGCCCGTCAGTTCTACAATGGCAGTGACAAGGTATATGAGAATGGCAGCCAGACAGGACTGGCAATGGCTCTCTATACCGGCATCGCCGCCGATAGCCTGCGTCAGCGCACACTGGATGCCCTTGTGCACGATATTGAGCAGCGAAGCTATGCGCTGACAGCTGGCGATGTGGGCTTCCGCTACGTGGTGCAGGCTTTGCAGCAGAATGGGCGCAGCGACATCGTCTATCGGATGAACCGCAGTGACAGCATACCTGGCTACGCCTACCAATTGAAGCAGGGAGCTACCGCCCTCACCGAAAGTTGGCAAGCCTACGACGACGTGTCGAACAACCACCTGATGTTGGGTCATCTGATGGAATGGCTCTATAGCGCAGTGGGAGGCATACGGCAAACCGACAACGCTTGGCGTCACATTGTCATTGCTCCGCAGATGGTGGGTGAAGTGACATGGGCAAAGACCTCTCTCTCCACACACCGAGGAAAGGTATCCTGCCACTGGACGCGCGACATGGCGAGTGGGGAATGGACCATCAGCGTCTCTATCCCCGAAGGCTCTGACGCAGAACTGCACCTGCCTGACGGCAGAACGGCAACTGTCGGTGCGGGCGAGCACAGCATTTCATCTCAACCTGTCCGCGAACAAGAACTGTGGATCAAGAATGGGCAACGAAACATCTATGGCGTACTGAGCAGTCCGAACAATGGACAGGCAAAGCATCCCGTGGCCATCATTGCCCACGGATTCAATGGTACCCACGACTGGGGCCGGAATTATTTCAAGACCATGAGTGAGTTGGGCTATATGTGCTACACCTTCGACTTCCCCTGTGGTAGTACAGGAAGCCGAAGTGACAATAACACGATGAACATGTCCATACTTGACGAGCAGAGCGACCTGGAAGCTATTGTCCGCCATTTCTGTTCACGTCCAGACGTGGATACGACCGATATCGTACTGATTGGAGAGAGTCAGGGAGGACTGGTTTCGGCATTGACGGCAACTGCCATGAGTCAGCAGACAAGCAAGCTGGTATTGGTTTTCCCTGCCCTGTGCATCCCCGACAATTGGAACAGTCGCTATCCTCACACCACCGACATCCCAGACACCACCCGCGTCTGGCAAGTACCCCTTGGCCGCCGATTCTTTATGGAGTTGCGCGACATGGACCCCTATAAGGCAGTGGAATCATACACCCGTCCCGTTCTCATCATTCATGGAGATGCCGACAACGTGGTACCGATAGACTACTCCCGCCGTGCCGTCAAGCTTTACAAGGATGCCCGACTGAAAGTCATTCCCAAGGCTGGTCATGGTTTCAATCCACAGGACTTCCAAAAGTCGCTGGAGTGGATCCGGCAATTCCTAACAGATGAGTAGCAAGAAAACAATTTCAGAAGAGGACGATAGAGCTGTCCATTTACAATATACAAGGGACGAAAGCCTGTTAGTGAGAGAATTCTGAAGCTTGATGCCGAACGTAACCTGAAAGGAGACCTTCCTCTCTCCAATCTACTCAACAAGTATTGTTCATATATAACTCAAAACAATTGAGTTGTGAAGCTATTTCATTTGTATGGCAATATGTCGGTTCAGATGTATTGCCATATAATTATGACCTTAACTTTGATTATTCTTTCAGTAAAAAGAGAATATTCCGAAGTCAAACAAATAATGACATTCAACCAAGTTTGAGTTTACGTTTACCCATGTATATACATGAACCTCTAAACTGAAAATGGTAAACTCAATCACTATGGTTAGGGTTTACTAAACCTTATTATATATAAGAACATCTAAAATAAGTAAATACCATTGTTATGGTATTGCACAA
>OMUD01000129.1 GCA_900314125.1 uncultured Prevotellaceae bacterium
GTTAGCTCCGAGGAAACCGAATATTTCTCCTTTTTTGACAAAGAAGGAAATGTCGTCCACCGCACGGAAATTGCCGAAAGCCTTGACCAGATGTCTGACTTCAATCACATGTTCCTCAGTCTTCTCCTCCGCACTTTCCCTCTGCACAGGTGGTGGATTGAAAATATGGGCAAATTCGTTGAGAATGTCTTCGGGTGTTCCCACGCCCATGAGTTTACCTTCATTGAGAAACGCCACCCGCTCACACTGTCTGACCTCATCAAGATAAGGGGTTGAAACAAGAATTGTGATCCCCCTCTGCTTGAGAGCGCGTAGCATCTGCCAAAACTCCTTACGGCTGACGGGGTCAACCCCAGTGGTGGGTTCATCGAGAAAAAGCACTTTAGGCTGATGAACGAGTGCGCACGAGAGGGCCAGCTTCTGCTTCATCCCTCCCGAAAGCGCTCCCGCTTTCCTGTTTTTGAACCGTTCAATCTGTGAATAGACCGCCTTGATGGACTCATATCCCTGCTCAACGGTGGTGCCGAAGATAGTGGCGAAAAAGTTGAGGTTCTCCTCTACGGTGAGGTCTTGATAGAGCGAAAAGCGTCCTGGCATATACCCCACGATGTTTCGGATATCCCTCATCTGGCCGACGGTGTTGAATCCCTGTACCACCGCCTCTCCCGATTCGGGGCAAAGGAGTGTGCATAAAATACGGAACAATGTGGTTTTCCCTGCTCCATCGGGTCCGATGATTCCAAAGAGTTCGCCCTCATTGACTTGGAAAGAGACATTTTGAAGCGCCTTGACGCTTCCGTAAGTCTTGGATATGTTTGTCACATGAACTGCCTCCATAGAGCTATTCCATTGTCTTAAAACCTGACTTTTCCGTACATACCGATCTTGATTCCTCCATCATTCCTGACCGCAATCTTGACCGCATAGACGAGGTCAGCCCTCTCATCGTCGGTCAAGATGGTTTTTGGCGTGAATTCAGCGTTCGGCGATATCCAATTGACCACTCCCGAATACTCATGCTGAAGATTATTCCCATAATCGGCAATAACAGCGACCTTCTGTCCCACCTTTATCTTTTCCAGCTGCTGTGAGGTGACGTACGCCCTCATGATCATGTTTTTGGTGTCCGCCACCTTGAACATAGTTTTTCCAGGAGCCATATACTCACCTTTCTGCACATACTTTTCTATAATGGTTCCGCTGAGGGGTGAAGAGACGATGGTGTTCTCGATTTGGCGGTCGATTTGTGAGAGTTGCACGTCAATATTGTTCCTTTGCGCTTCGAGCGCCTCTCTCTTAGCTCCAACAGCCGCTTTCTGCGCATCGACTCCCGTCTGCTGCGCATCGACTCCCATTTTCTGCGCCACGACTCCTTCAATCCTGGCATCCGCTCCGTCCTTGTCGAGTTGCAGAGCCTCCATCTGCCGGTCTATGCTCTTGTTGACGCTGGTGATTTGGTCTTCGGTGGCCACGATTTGTTTTTCCAACACACTGATGGCATATTGAATGTCGTCCACTTGCTTTCTTGCCACCGCTCCATCATTATAGAGTTCGGTGAACCGCTTGAGTTCTCGTCGTTGATTGGCAAGCTGCTGACGGAGCACCCCCAGCTGTTTTTCAAGATCGAGTTTTGAACTTGCCGATGCCGCCTCGGTGACATCCACTTTCATTTTCTCCACTTCAATCTGCCTGATGGATGCGTCCATCTGGCTCTTGCTGGCATTGAGCCTGTCCTTATCGGCATCGAGCTGCCGCTGCCCAGTGGTCAATTCCTTCTCATCAGCATCGAATTTAGAGCGTTGTGTATGGAGTTGGTCTTTCTGCAACTGCAACATGTCGGACTCGATATGTCCGACCACATCGCCCGCAGACACTTCCTGTCCCTCAACCACATCAAACTGCAAGAGTTCGCCCGTGGCTTTCGCCGCCACAGTGACCTCTTCGGTTTCGAACGTTCCTGTTGCATCGAAAGTATTTCCGTTCTCTTGGCATGCCATGAGCGCCAAAGCCGCCCAACCGACAATCAGATTAAATGTTCTCCTATTCATAATCAGTGAGATTGTATATTTCAAAAATTGTTTATCGTGTAGTTGAGTTCCGCTTTTTCTTTGAGGAACTCGATTTGATGCACAGCCTTCATCACCTTAGCATTGTTCTCGTCCGCCAGGTTCCTGACCAGTTGGCTCACATCGATGATTCCATGGTTGAGCCTGGATTCAGCAGCAATTCTCACAGAAGTCCTCAAGCTGATTATTTCGTCGTCAGCCTCGCAGATGCGGTTGTATCTTTCCATATTGTCTTGCTGGCGGATTTGGTCCATTCGGTTGTTGAAGAGGAAGGTTTCCCTGCCGCTTTGTGCCATTTCCTCTTTTCTTTTCAATTTAGCCCTGTCGGATTTGAGCGTATAAAAGGCTCCTATATTCCATGAAACCTTCATCCCAACAATTCCGTTGAGGCTCCATTTATGATGCATCATGTCGTCGAACATGTTGTATCCCGGATAGCCATAGAATCCACTTGCAAACAGGCTGACCTTAGGCATGACGTTGGCATTGAGGAGCTTGTTTCTTGCTTGTGCGAGATTGATTTGGCTGTCGAACATCCTCAATTCCGGTCTTTGGCTTTCCCCTTCCGGTTCTTTGATATCGGGCATGATGGGTTTCACGCTCTCCACTCCACAGAAGAGCGCCAATATTGATTCGCAAGATTGCATCTGCATCTTCATGCTCAGTGCCTTCTGCCTTGCCGAGAGCAATTCCGCCTTGACGGTGTTGAGGTCGCTCAAAGCCGCAGTTCCGTTTTGGTACATGGACTCCAGCTTGCGTTCGTTTTCCTGCAGACAATCAATGAGGTTGTCCTGAATTTTGAGTTGCATCTGCAACATCAGGGCTGAAAAATACATCTCGATGACCCTTTGTCTGACTGCATAGAGGTTGACATCGGCCTGTGCCGTTTCGGCATCTCCCTCCAGCTCCGCCACCTGGCGTTGAGCGCTGATGGCACCTCCGTCGTAGAGCGTCTGCACAATGTCGATTCCAACGCGATACTGGTCCTTTTTCAAGCCCTTCACATCGAGCCCACTGGCGGAAAGCATCTGACGCATCCCTTCAGGCCAGGCCGTGACATCGCTCTGCAAAGAAGCCTGTGCATTAGCCGTGACCTGTGGCAGCCATCCTTTCTTGATATTGCTGACCGTGTACTCGGTGGTTTGCCTGATGAGATTGTATTGTCGGATCAGCGGATAATTGTCATGTGCCATCCGCATACATTCCTGCAATGTCTGGCTATATGCAGCCGTCATCAACAGCAAAAGTAAAAATAATAACAATGTTCTTTTCATACGTCGGCTTTGTTTTTTGCAAAATTAGTCATTCCACCCAATGTGTCCGTTATCTGATATTACAAAATAATGTCCTATTTGTACAATAATCACACAATATTGCCGTAAAACAAAAGTAAATCATTATCTTTGTGTTCAAAATCGATAAACATGAGTCAATTCAGAAGCACCAGTCTCTCCCAACTGGCAGAAGTGGTGAAAAACGACAATGATATGTGGATGAACAGCTACATATCTCAGAACCTGGCAGTGGCAAGCCATCTTTCTCCCTCAGTGATTCAGGAAGCATTGATGCTTCAAGAACCGATGCTGTTGCCAGAAATGCGCATCCTCGTGATTCAGAAAGGCTGGACCTGTCCGTCAATCAATCTCATCAGTCACCGTTATGAATCCCACGACCTGGTATTTATGGGCAGCAACGGCCTGTTTCAGCTTGAATCGATGTCGGCCGACATTCAGGGATTTGCTTTTTCGGTATCGGACGAACTTTTTTCCC
>OMUD01000041.1 GCA_900314125.1 uncultured Prevotellaceae bacterium
GTGCGCTGTGGCGAGGGACATGCAGAGGTGAACGCGTTGGCATCAGTACGTCCGGAAGACGAGCATCTGCTGCCAGAGAGCACGATATACGTGAGTCTGGAGCCCTGTGCCCATTACGGCAAGACCCCTCCCTGTGCCCGGTTGATAGTGGAGAAGAGGCTGAGGCGTTGTGTGGTGGGATGCATCGACCCTTTCAGCAAGGTTCAGGGTCGCGGAATTGAGATGTTGCGTGAGGCTGGCATTGAGGTGACGGTCGGCGTTCTGGAGGAAGAGTGCCGTGCTTTGAACAAGCGGTTCATCACTTTCCACAGCCTTCACCGTCCGTTCATCACCTTGAAGTGGGCTCAGACGTCAGATGGTTTCATCGGCTACAAGGACCATGGACCAGACCATGTGCTGAAAATCTCGAATGCTGAGACTCAGATGCTGAGCCACCGCCGTCGTTCGGAGCATGAGGCGATATTAGTGGGCCGCAGGACGGTGGAATGCGACAATCCGAGTCTGACCGTCCGTCATTGGGATGGTCCAGACCCACTTCCTGTGGTGCTTGGCCGCCGTGAGCTGTTGGAGGCATCGGGGGTGGGCTACCACCTGTTGCGCAATCCCCGTACGTTGTTTTTCTGTTCGGTGGATGAGGCTGTCAGTGGCTTGTATGAGCGTGGTGTTCAAAGCTTGCTGGTTGAGGGTGGTGCCGACGTGCTTCAGAGTTTTATTGACCTTGGGCTGTGGGATGAGGCATACGTGGAGACCGGAGTTTGCAAGGCAGGCGAGGGAGTTGCCGCTCCCAGGCTGTCAGATGAGTGGCTGACTGGTGAGACTTTGGTAGGTGGTCATGTGGTCCGGAGTTTCAGACGTGGCTGACCACTTCATATTGCTTTTTGTATAGAAGCATCAGCCAGTGGCCCGTCGCTATTCGGCTGAATGAACATTTTGTTGGGAAAAAGGGAGAAAAAGAGGGAAAAATGTGATTTTAAGCGGTTGAAACGTCCTTCAATGCTTAAAAAAGACGAAAAAATCCTATAAAAATATTTAAAATAGGGATGATTAGTTCCGTATCGTGAAAAATGTTTGTAATTTTGCAAATTGAAGAATTATGTTTTGACGACAAATTCCATTTTTTAGGCAAAAATCACGATTCAATGAATAAAATTTCATATCTGCTGTTACTTGTGCTGACGTTCCCCTTGCTGTTGAGCAGCTGCATCAGTTCGGACGAAGAGAACGAGGGAACTCCAATCTGTATGATTTCGAGCTTTTCGGTTGGTGACATCACCTCCAGTTACAGCACGACGGTGAACGGCAAGGACACTACTTATAACCGCACGATTTCCGGAGAAAGCATCTATTTCAACATTGACCAGCTGAAGGGTGAGATCACATCGGTGGACTCCCTTCCATTTTGGGCGAACATCACCCGTGTATGTCCGACGGTGACGGCAATCGGTTCTGTGTATTTCCGTCAGGGCAACGATGAGTCGAATTATTTCCGCTTGATTTCTGGCTCCGACTCGCTCGACTTCAGCCAGCCGGTGTATTTGCGTGTGGTCAGCAGCGATGGCAAATATTCAAAGCGCTATAAGGTTCAGCTCAACAAGAGCATTTATGAGACCGATTCGCTGAGTTGGCTTGAGGTGAACAGCAACCTGAGCCTGAGCGGTGCCCACCGCACGTTGAACCGCGACGGCATTCTCTATGTTTTTGCAGACAACAACGGCAACCCGACGCTGACCACAGCGTCTGGCACAGGCACCACGCTGAGTTGGAACACTCCTGTGGCTTTATCGGCTGCCATCGACTACCGCTCCGTCACCCTGTTCAACGGCGCCTTCTTTGCATTGGATGCCGAAGGCGGACTGTATGAGTCGGCTGACGGTGTGGAGTGGAACGCCATTTCCGGCAAAACCTTCGACCGCCTGCTCAGTGCCGACGCCGGGCATCTCTATGCCTTCGACGGAGTGAACCTTGTGGAAACAGCCGACGGCTCCTCCTGGAGCGTCTCAGAAGCTTCAGACCTGAGCCTGCTGCCAGAGATGCCGGTGAGTTATGCGGCCTACGCCTTCAAGACCAACACCTCGCTTCAGAATGTGGTGATGGTCGGTTCGAACACCCAATCCGCATATTCAGTAGCTTGGTTCAAGGTCAGCTCCTCTTCGGATGAGTCGGATCAGCCATGGACCTATATCAACATATCCGCTGACAACCCTTACGGACTGCCTTCGATGGAAGATGTTCAGATGGCCCGCTTCAAAGGCCGCCTGATGGCCATCGGTAAGCTGGAGGACGGCACTTCCTCCTCCTCTTATGCCCATGTCTTTGTGTCAGAGGACAATGGAGTGACTTGGCATGTGCCGGAAAGCGGCTATAAGATGGTGGACGACTTGAAGGGCAGCACCCTTCCACTGACGATGACCGCCTGCGATGACAACTTGTGGCTGATTCAGAGTGGCGGCAAATGCTGGCGTGGAATCAAGTCGAAGTAAGAAAATGTCAGAATTCCCATGGCATTCGTCAGAGACATATCCGCAGCATTGACGAGGACGGTAACCATGCCTGTCCTTCGCCTGTTTCTGCTGCTGTCGATGATGCTTTCTTCCAGTGGTGCCCGCAGCCAGGAGTTGGAATATGCCTTGGAGTTGGGAGGAATGGCCGGTGGCAGTGTTTATTTCGGCGACTGCAACTATTCCGGACTTTTCAAACATCTGGGCGGGTCGGCAGGTGCCTTGGCCCGTTGGAACATCAACCCCCGCATGGCGTTGAAATTCGGCGCCTCCTACGCCGGTATCAGCGGTGACTTGAAAGACACCGACAACCGTTTTCCTCCGCTGGATAAGACCAGTTTCAGCGAGAGTGTGGCAGACGTGAGTTGCCTCTATGAGCTCCATTTCTGGGGCTACGGCACCGGCACAGCCACCTACAAGGGTCATAAGCGCTGGGTGCCCTATATCCAGCTGGGCATAGGCGGCACGTACTGCGGCGATGTGTTCACGATGAACCTCCCTGTGGGTTTTGGCATCAAATACAAGTTGAAAGACCGTTGGAATGTGGGTTTTGACTGCTCAGTGCATTTCACGTTGAGCGACAAGCTCGACGGGATAGAAGACCCTTACAGCATCAAGAGCGGCTTTCTGAAAAATAAGGACAGCTATTGCCTCACCACGTTCTACGTATCCTACGATTTATGTCCGAAGTTGAGGAAATGTCCGAGTGTGGAATATTGAATACGATAAGATGTATAAAGAACAGATAGACACATCCCGCCTTCCCCAGCACGTGGCCATCATCATGGATGGCAACGGCCGTTGGGCACAGCAGCGTGGCAAGGTCCGCACGGAAGGCCATTCGGCTGGTGCCGACAATGTTCACGACATCATTACCGCTGCTGCTGAGCTTCATCTGGGTTTTGTGACGCTCTACACATTCTCCACAGAGAATTGGAACCGTCCGAAAGATGAGGTGAGTGCGCTGATGAACCTGCTGATGAAGCATCTGGACGGCGACCTTTTCATGAAGAACGGTGTCCGTTTCCGCATCATCGGTGACCGTAAGCGTCTGCCGCTTTTCGTTCGTGAGGGCGTGGAGGCGCTGGAAGAGCTGACAAAGGACAACCAGGGCACTTGCCTGGTGCTGGCGCTGAGCTATTCTTCGAAATGGGAGTTGACCGAGGCGATGCGTCAGATGGCCTCTGAGGTGGCCTCCGGCACGTTGAGCCCTGATGCCATTGATGAGGATGTGGTGAGCCGCCATTTGCAGACTTCATTCATGCCCGATCCTGAGCTGCTGATCCGCACTGGTGGTGAGCAGCGCATCAGCAACTATCTGTTATGGCAGTGTGCCTACAGCGAGTTTTACTTCACAGATGTGTATTGGCCCGATTTCAACCGCGAAGAGTTGTACAAAGCCATCGTGGCCTATCAACACCGCCAGCGCAGGTTTGGCAAGACCGGCGAGCAGATAGAAAGTGAAAAGAAAGAATGAATATATGACGGAGATTCTCTGCTATGAATCCCGCATCCTATATAAAGTTTGATTATGAAATTGAATAGACGATTACTGTTGTTGATCATGATATTGTTCTCTGGGCTTACGACCGTTCGTTCGCAGGTGCTTGAGGACAAGCCGACCGTGGTTTACGGTCAGACCCGTCGCATGCCGATTGGAGGAATCAGTGTTGAAGGTGTGAAGAACTATGAGGACTACCTTCTCATCGGCATTTCCGGACTTTCGGTGGGCGACATGATTGAGTTTCCCGGTGAGGACATCAGCCAGGCCGTGAAGCGTTATTGGAAACACGGTCTCTTCTCCACGGTGAAGATTGAGGCCGACAAGATTCAGAACGACAGTATCTACCTGAAGATTGTGCTTTCGATGCGTCCCCGCGTGTCGGAACTGAATATCAACGGTGTGAAGAAAGGTGAGGCCGACGACCTGCGCAACAAGATGGGTATCGTGAAAGGCAACCAGATTACGCCGAACGTGATTGACCGTGCGAAGATTGTGGCAAAGAAATATTACGATGACAAAGGTTTCAAGAACGCCACCATCGACATTGTGGAGCACGACGATATCAACAACGAGGATCAACTCATCGTTGACGTGAACATCGACAAGCATGAGAAAGTGAAGGTTCGCCATATCCACATCACTGGTAACGACCATATCAAGCGTAAGAAATTCATGGGTAACTTCTTCAGCGGCGGTTTGTTGAAGAAGACTAACGAGAAAGGTTTCAAGAGTTTGCTGAAGGCCCAGAAGTTCATCGACGAGAAATACGCCGAGGACAAAGAGCGCGTGATTGAGAAATACAATGAGCTGGGCTACCGTGACGCTGAAATCGTGGCCGACAGTGTGGTTGACGTGGGCGACAACTTGGTTGACGTTTACATCCACATCAATGAAGGTCAGCGCTATTATCTGCGTGATGTGCGCTGGGCAGGCAACACCCTGTTCACGACTGACGGTCTGAATGATGTTCTCCAGATGAAGCGCGGTGACGTGTACAACCAGAAGCAGATCAACGACCGCCTTACCAAGGACGATGACGCCGTATCGAACTATTACTACAACAAAGGTTATGTGTTCAACCGTGTGACCCCGGTTGAGGTTGACGTTGACGGCGACTCCGTGGACCTTGAGGTCCGTATTGTGGAGGGCAAGCAGGCTTCAATCAACAAGATCAAGATATACGGTAACGACCGCGTGTATGAGGAGGTGATCCGCCGTGAGTTGAAGCTGAAGCCAGGCGATATGTTCACGATGGATGCCTATAAGCAGTCGTATCAGGAGATTGGCCAGATGGGCCATTTCGACCCTGAGCAGATTGACTTCCAGCCTAAGGCCGACGAGGTGTCGGGAACGGTTGACATGAACCTCGGTCTTGTCTCTAAGGCAAACGACCAAGTGGAGTTCTCATTGGGTTGGGGTATCACAGGTGTGATTGGAAAGATTGGTTTGAAATTCACCAACTTCTCCCTGCGCAACCTGCTGGGCAAGAACAAGAACCGACGTGGTATCCTGCCTCAGGGTGATGCCCAGCAGTTGGAGCTGAGTGCCTCGACCAACGGCCGCTACTATCAGTCCTACAACCTGTCGTTCTACGACCCTTGGTGTGGTGGCAAGCGTCCGAACTCACTGTCGTTCTCTGCATTCTATTCGAAGCAGACGGACATCAGTTCGTCGTACTACAACAGTTCGTACTACAACAGCTATTATTCGATGCTCTACGGAGTGGGCAACTACAACAACTCCTATTACAACAACTACAGCTCGTACTACGACCCTGACAAGTATATCCAGCTCATCGGTGCATCCCTTGGATGGGGTAAGCGTCTGACATGGCCTGACAACAACTTCAGTTTCTCCGCCACCCTTTCCTTCACCCGCTACATGCTGAAAGATTGGGAGTACTTCCTGATTACTGATGGTAACTGCAACAACATCAACCTGACACTCCGTCTGGCCCGCACCTCGATCGACAACAGCATGTTCCCTCGCCGAGGCTCGCAGATTTCGCTGAGTGTGGCAGCCACTCCTCCTTATTCGATGTTCGACAACCTGGACTACAAATACCTGAGCCAGCATGTGAGCACTGCCGACGCAGACCGCATGGCGAACCTCCAGAAAATCCACAAGTGGATAGAATACCACAAATGGAAGTTCCAGTCGAAATTCTACACCCCTCTTTCCAGCAATCCGAAATGTTTCGTGCTGATGACCCGTTTCGACTGTGGATTCCTTGGTTCATACAACAAATACAAGAAGTCGCCGTTTGAGACATTCTATATGGGTGGTGACGGTATGTCGGGCTATTCTTACAACTACTACTCAGAGACCATTGGTCTGCGCGGATATGACAACGGCTGTCTGACTCCATACGGCTTTGATGGCTATGCCTACTCACGTCTGGGCGCAGAATTGCGTTATCCTGTGATGCTGCAAGGCAGCACGAACATCTATGCGCTGGCATTCGTGGAAGGCGGTAATGCATGGACCGACATCAAGAAGTTCAACCCGTTCGACATGAAGCGCTCAGCCGGTGTTGGTGTGAGGATCTTCCTGCCAATGGTCGGCATGATGGGTATCGACTGGGGTTACGGTTTCGACAAGGTGTTCGGTTCGAAGAAATATGGCGGCAGCCAGTTCCACTTCGTTCTGGGTCAGGAGTTCTGATAGAGGAATCTCCCGTTTTGTTAGGGAAAATCTGCTAAATAATAGGGATTATAGCACATAAAAATGTAAAAAAAGCAATATATTTGCACCTTGAAAGGCTTTTCGTTCAGCCTTGAGAGATTGTCAACACGACTATAAACTTATAATTTAATACAGAAATGAAAAGAATGATTTTAACCGCAATCGTTGCATTGTCAGCTTTTGCAGGGGCTTCCGCCCAGAAATTCGCTATGGTGGATATGGACTACATTCTGAAGAATGTGCCCGCCTATGAGCGTGCCAACGAACAATTGAACCAGGTGTCGAAGAAATGGGAAGGTGAGATTGACGCCATCTTGAAAGAGGTGGAATCGGCATATAAGAAGTATCAGTCAGAGGCTGTGTTCCTTTCCGATGCTCAGAAGACCAAGACCGAAGAGTCGATCATGCAGAAGGAGAAGCAGGCCAGCGACCTGAAGAAGAAATATTTCGGTCAGGAAGGCGAGTTGTTCAAGAAACGCCAGAGCTTGATGGCTCCGATTCAGGATGAGATATACAATGCCGTGAAGGACATCTGCGACCAGCATGGTTATCAGTTGGTTTTGGACCGCGCCTCCGGTGGCAGCATCATCTATGCCTCTCCAAAGATCGACATCAGCGATGAGGTGCTTCAGAAGCTGGGTTATGCCCATTGATCACTAAAACAAACAACTAATTCAATAATAAATTAAATTAAGAAAGATGAAAAAATTACTTGTAGCACTCATGATGGTATTGCCAATGTGTGCTTCCGCTCAGAAATTCGGTCATTTCGACTCCGCCGCAGTGATTCAATCCATGCCAGAGTACACCACAGCTCAGAATGAGGTTCAGGCCAAGGCAAAGACATACGAGGATGAACTGAAGCGTATGCAGGATGAGTTCCGCACCAAGGCAGAGGATTATGAGAAGAACCAGGCAACGCTGATTGAGGATGTGAAAAAACGTCGTGAGCAGGAGCTTCAGGAGCTCAACCAGCGTCTGCAGGAATATTATAACAAGAGCCAGCAGGATTTGAATCAGCTTCAGGGCGAGAAACTTCAGGGCATCCAGCAGAAGCTGGTGAAGGCTGTTGAGGAAGTGGGCCAGGCAGGCGGTTATGTGTATATCATGGACACCAGCGCCGGCATCCCTTACATCTCGAAGTCTCTCTCCACCGACGTGACTTCTCAGGTGAAGGCAAAGCTTGGCATTAAGTAATAAGCCCTGTCAAAAGATCATAAAAAAAGATTCGGACAAACGCTTGTCCGAATCTTTTTTGTTTTCAGAACTCAGGTTCTCAGACTCTGATGAGCGATGTGACCTCGATGCCGTCACCAATGTTCTCGCGTCCGGTGAGCCCTTCGTCGCGAATTTCGATGATGAAGTTCATGTAGCATTTTTTAGGGTTGAACTTCTTGACGAGTTCCCAAGCCGCCTTGATGGTGCCTCCGGTGGCGAGGAGGTCGTCGTGGATGAGTACCACGTCGTCCTCGTTGATGGCATCTTTGTGGATTTCAATGGTGTCGGTGCCATATTCTTTCTGGAAGTCCTGTCTGATGGTCTCAGCAGGCAGTTTTCCCGGTTTCCTGCACATCACGAGTCCTGCCCCGAGTCTTCTGGCCAGAATGGCACCCATGATGAAGCCTCTGGATTCAATTCCCACCACCTTTGTGATGCCTTTGTCCTTGTAGAGTTCATAGAGTTCGTCATCCATGATTTCAATGCATTTGGCATTTTTGAAAAGCGTGGTGACATCCCTGAAGTTGATGCCTTGGATTGGGAAATCCTCGATGCATCTCAAATTTTTCATTAAGTATTCGTTGTTCATAGGAGAGAGATGAGTTAAGAAGTGAATTGTATGATATTTTTGTCAGTAATTTCTTATCGTCCGAGCAGCACGAGCAGCACGTTGATATCGCTTGGGCTGACTCCTGGAATCCTGCTGGCCTGCGCGAGGGTGTCGGGGTTGATGGCGGTCAGTTTCTGCCGTGCCTCGATGGTGATTTGGTTCATGTTCATGTAGTCGAACTTGCCTTTGATTTTGATATTTTCGAGGCGTACCATTTTTTCCGCCATCTGCCGTTCGCGTTCGATGTAGCCTTTGTATTTGATCTGCACTTCCGTGGCCTCAATGATTTCGTTGGTCCTGATTTCGGAGCATCCTTCGCATATTCTCCTGACCGCATTGCTGAACGGTGTGACGTGCGGCATGATGTTGCGGATGGTGACCTGAGGCCTTCCGAGGAGTTCCTCGAGCTTGCATCCGTGGAGCAGGGGAGTGGTGCCGATTTTAGGGAGAGCCGGGTTGATGAGGTTGGGTTTGAGAGAAAAGTTTTGTGCAAACTCGATGATTTCCTCGATTCGTCTTTTCTTGTCCATCATCCTGTCGAACCGCTCCTGGCTGGCCAGTCCGATTCGGTATCCCTTGTCGGTGAGCCGCATGTCGGCATCGTCCTGTCGGAGCAGGATGCGGTATTCCGCCCTGGATGTGAACATTCGGTAAGGCTCGTCCACCCCTTTGGTCACGAGGTCGTCGATGAGCACACCGATGTATGCCTCGTTGCGGTGGAGGATGAACGGTTCTCCAGCCTTCACCTTCTGCGCGGCGTTGATGCCTGCGATGATGCCTTGTCCTGCAGCTTCCTCATACCCCGTCGTTCCGTTCACCTGTCCAGCGAAGAAAAGTCCGTTGATGATTTTGGACTCAAGCGTGTGGTTGAGCTGAGTAGGGTCGAAGTAGTCGTATTCGATGGCATATCCTGGTCTGTAAACCTCCAGGTTGGCAAAGCAAGGAATCTGCTTGAGCGCGTTGATCTGAACGTCCATAGGCAGGGAAGAGCTGAATCCGTTGAGATACATCTCGTTGGTGTCCTCACCCTCTGGCTCAAGGAAGAGCATGTGCTGGTTTCTGTCGGGAAAGGTGTGGAGTTTGGTCTCGATGCTCGGGCAGTAGCGAGGTCCGATGCTCTGAATTTGTCCATTGAAAAGGGGAGAGTCGTTGAATCCGCTTCTGAGGACCTCGTGCACTTTCTCGTTGGTGTAGCAGATCCAGCAAGGGAGTTGCTTGAGCTGTCTTTGTTCGCTGAGGTAAGAGAAGGCGCTGTATTCGGCATCGCCGTCCTGGCGTTCCATCAGTGAGAAATCCACACTTCTCCTGTCGATTCTGACCGGAGTCCCCGTCTTCATCCTTCCATATCGAATGCCGTGTTTTGCGATGGACTCAGTGAGGCCAGTTGCAGCCGGTTCCGCAATCCTTCCTCCCGGGAACTGCCTTCTTCCCACGTGCATCAGTCCGTTGAGGAATGTGCCAGCAGTGATGATTACCGTCTTTGCCGTAAACTGTGCTCCGAGGAGGGTGTTGACCCCCACCGCCTTTCCGTCTTCCACGATGAGCTCCATGGCCTGGTCCTGCCAGATGTGGAGGTTTGGGGTCTTGTCGAGCACCTCTCTCCAGGTCCAGATGAACTTTCCTCTGTCGCATTGTGCACGCGGACTCCACATGGCTGGTCCTTTGGAGCGGTTGAGCATCCGGAATTGCACAGAGCATCGGTCGGTGACGATTCCCATCTGGCCTCCGAGCGCGTCGATTTCCCTCACGATTTGTCCTTTGGCAATGCCTCCCACTGCTGGGTTGCAGCTCATCTGGGCTATTTTGTTCATGTCCATGGTCATGAGGCATGTCCTCACGCCCATGTTGGCGGCTGCACATGCAGCCTCACAACCAGCGTGCCCCGCTCCAACCACTATTACGTCGTATGTGAAAGTCATTGTCAATGATGTATTTT
>OMUD01000193.1 GCA_900314125.1 uncultured Prevotellaceae bacterium
GTCCATTGCTGGCATTGCCCCTCGTCCATTGCCGGCATTGCCCTTCGTCCATTGCTCCGCAATTTTATTGCGGAATAAACATTTGAAATCAAGCATAATAACAAAACAAACTACGATGAATAAGGAAAATCTGAGAATTGTGTTTATGGGTACACCCGACTTTGCCGTTGAAAGTCTGAGGGCTCTCGTCGATGGAGGGTATCAGGTGGTCGGAGTGGTCACCATGCCCGACAAGCCAATGGGAAGGCATGGCAGCGTCCTTCAACCCAGCCCCGTGAAGAAATTTGCTGTGGAAAGAGGGTTGAAAGTGTTACAGCCTGTAAAATTGAAGGATGAGGAGTTCCTCAAGGAGCTGGAAAGCCTGGAAGCAGACCTTCAGATTGTGGTGGCGTTCAGGATGTTGCCTGAGGTGGTGTGGGACATGCCACATCTCGGCACGTTCAACCTCCATGCATCGCTCCTGCCGCAATACCGGGGAGCGGCGCCCATCAACTGGGCGGTAATCAACGGAGAGAAGGAGACGGGAGTCACCACCTTCTTCCTTCAGCACGAAATCGACACGGGTGAGGTCATCAAGCAGGTCAGGGTGCCGATTGCCGACACCGACGATGTTGGAATCGTTCACGACAAGCTGATGACCGTGGGGGCGGCACTCGTCACCGAGACCGTCGATAAGATCATCGACGGGTCACTCACCACCATCGAGCAGGACCTCATGATTGGGGAGGACGAGACTCTCAAGCCGGCACCGAAGATTTTCCGCGAAACGTGCCGAATCAACTGGAACGCACCGGCAAAGAAAGTATATGATTTCGTGCGCGGCCTCTCGCCTTATCCTGCTGCGTGGACCGTACTCCATAACAACGATAAGTTAATGGATGTCAAGATTCTGCAAACTTCAATCGACAAGTCGGAAAAACCTGGAAAACCAGGCGAGGTGAGGACCGACGGAAAAAAATGGGTGAAGGTGGCGGCGTCCGATGGATGGCTCCAGATTCTCTCGCTACAGCTGGCGGGAAAAAAACGTATGGCAGTGGACGAATTCCTCCGAGGATTCAAGTTCGGCGAGAAGGCTGCTGTGGAGTAGGGGCAGGAGGCTCTTCTGCCGCATTGCGCGACAAGGAAAAAGAAATGGAATTTTGGTATCTGAGTGTGCCAAAATTCCATTTTTTTATGGCCTTTTTCGCCAATCGGCTATTTTTAAATCCTATTTATTTCAATTTCTTCTTTTTATTTAGTAACTTTGCAAAGTTTGTGCAAGCAACCAAACAAAGAGAGTATATATACCAAATCAATATTTTTTTATGGCGAATGTAATCAAACTTAAGAGAGGCCTTACAGTCAATCTTGCTGGTAAGCCGTCTTCGGAAGTGACTGAGCCTAAAGCATCAAAAGTGTACGGTATCGTGCCGGATGCATTTGTGGGAGTCAAGCCGAAAGTGGTGGTCAAGGAAGGGGAAACTGTTTTGGCCGGGGATGCTTTGTATGTGGACAAGCTGCATCCGGAAGTGAAGTTCACTTCTCCTGTCAGCGGCAAGGTTGTTGCCGTGCAGAGAGGTGACAGACGAAAGGTTTTGAGCATTCAGGTGGAGGCTGACCAGCAGCAGAAAGCAAAGGACTTCGGGACTATCGATCTCGCCAAGGCAGATGCGGATGCTGTGCTCAACGCATTGCTTGACGCCGGACTTTTCGCTTACATCAACCAGCGCCCGTATGCCGTGGTGGCAAACCCGCAGGACAAGCCGAAAGCCATTTTCTGCTCCACTTTCTGCGACATGCCGCTCGCTGCCGACTTCGAAGTGGCGCTGAAGGGCAATGAGAAAGAGTTTCAGGCTGGTATCGACGCGCTCGCAAAAATCGCACCGGTTTACCTCGGGGCAAAGCGCGGAGCAGCGGTCGCTATCCTCAAGGCTGAAAATGCCAAGATCACTGTGTTCGACGGAAAATGCCCGGCTGGAAACGTGGGTGTGCAGATCAACCATGTCAACCCTGTCAACAAGGGTGAGGTGGTGTGGACCATCGGACCGGAGGAACTCATCTTCATCGGAAGACTCGTGCTCACAGGAAAGGTGGATTTCTCACGCGTCATCGCAGTTGCGGGCAGCGAGGTGAAGAACCCAGCTTATGCCAAGGTCACTGTTGGACAGCAGATCGCCGACATCGTGGAAGGCAATGTCAAGACCGACAAGAAGGTGCGTATCATCGACGGAAACCCACTCACAGGAACCAAGGTGGAAACTACGGGCTTCCTTGGCGCACATTCCACTGAAGTGACCATCATTCCTGAAGGTGACGACGCCGATGAGGCATTCGGATGGATCATGCCGCGATTCAAGCAGTTCTCTAAAAGCCGCACTTACTTCTCATGGCTCATGGGAAAGAAGCGCGAATATGTGATTGATGCCAGAATCAAGGGTGGCTACCGACACATGATCATGTCGGGAGAGTACGAGAGTGTGTTCCCGATGGACATCATGCCGGAGCAGCTCATCAAGGCGATCATCGCTGGAGACATCGACAAGATGGAGGCGCTTGGTATCTACGAGGTGGCGCCGGAGGATTTCGCCATGGCGGAATTTGTTGATAGTTCCAAACTTGAGCTCCAGCGCATCGTGCGTGAAGGTCTCGATATGCTCCGTAAGGAGAACGCATAAGTCATCATTAATAACTCTCAGATGAGAAGGCGGGTGAAACTGCCGCAAACAAAGGCTGAACAATAAGACTTTCAGTCTGAAGGCAGGGACAAACGCTGACGGATATCTGAATATCAGCTAAAAAAATAATGGGTTTAAGAAAATTTCTCGACAAGATAAAGCCTTCGTTCCAAGAAGGTGGAAAGCTCCATGCTTTCAGGTCGGTCTTCGACGGATTCGAGACGTTCATGTACGTCCCGAACGAAACGGCCAAAGCCAAGGGGGCGCATATTCATGATGCCATCGACTCCAAGCGCATCATGTCGTTTGTTGTGATTGCACTGACCCCGGCTTTGCTTTTCGGTATGTGGAACGTGGGACATTGGCACTATATCGCCAATAATGTGGAACCGACGTTCTGGAGCAGCTTCTTCTACGGACTTGCTGCAGTGCTGCCGAAAATCGTGGTCAGCTATATCGTGGGTCTGGGTATCGAATTCACTGTGGCGCAGTGGAAAAACGAGGAAATCCATGAGGGATTCCTCGTCAGTGGTATCCTCATTCCGATGATCGTGCCAATCAACTGTCCGCTCTGGATCATCGCCGTGGCAACAGCGTTCGCTGTCATCTTCGCTAAGGAGGTGTTTGGAGGAACTGGTATGAACATCTTCAATGTGGCTCTCGTCACGCGCGCGTTCCTATTTTTCTCTTATCCTTCAACTATGTCGGGCGACAAGGTGTGGGTTAACCAGAACTATATGGACTGCATCACCGGCGTGAGCGGAAATGTGGACGCTTTCTCCATGGCCACGCCGCTCGGAGAACTTGCTGCAAACACGGCTGACAAGCCTGTGGCTGTCACCACCGACTTCATCGACACCATCACGGGTATCATGCCGGGCTCTATCGGTGAGACCAGCGTCATTGCCATCGCTCTCGGCGCATGCCTCCTTCTCGTCACAGGTGTGGCAAGCTGGAAGACCATGCTCTCTGTCTTTGTGGGTGGTGCGCTCATGGCATTCATCTTCAAGGATAAGGTGGCTGAGAACTTCCAGTGGTATGAGCACCTCACTGTCGGAGGTTTCTGCTTCGGCGCCGTCTTTATGGCCACCGACCCAGTCACTTCGGCACGTACGGAATGCGGTAAGTGGATCTACGGATTCCTCATAGGTGTCATGGCGGTCATCATCCGTGTGCTCAACCCGGGTTACCCAGAGGGTATGATGCTCGCCATCCTGCTCATGAACGTGTTCGCTCCGCTCATCGACTACTGTGTGGTTCAGAGCAATATTAACAAGCGCGCAAAACGCGCCATTAAAGCGAAGGAGGACTAAAATATGGGAAAACTCAATACAAACGGTAACGCATATACCATCATATATGCTTCCATCATGGTCATCATCGTGGCATTCCTGCTCGCTTTCGTGGCTTCGGCTCTCAAACCGACACAGGACGACAACGTCGCTAACGACAAAAGAAGCCAGATCCTTGCAGCACTCAGAATTGAGAAAGGCTCTGACTACGACGTGCAGGCCAAATACACAGAGATGGTGAAAGCTGACCCGGTCTATGACGACAAGGCTGCAGTCAAGGCTGAGGAAGGCGGATTCAAAGTGGAAAACAAGAACCTCGCCAAGGACAACAGACCGCTTTACGTGGCACAGACCCCGGACGGAACCAAGTATGTCATCCCGATGACTGGTGCCGGACTTTGGGGCGGTATCTGGGGATATGTGGCGCTCGATGAGGACTGCGAGACAGTCTATGGCACTTATTTCTCTCATGAGAGTGAGACTGCCGGTCTCGGTGCACGTATCACGGAGACGGAGTTCCAAAGCAAGTTCCAGGGTAAGAAACTCTTCGCTGGCGACGACAAGTCGAAAGTGGCGCTCAGCGTGGTCAAGAAGGGAAAGGAAGGCGACCTCAGTGCCGACAACTATGTCAATGGCATCACGGGAGCAACGCTTACCTCGGATGGTGTTAACAACATGATTCAGAAATGCCTGAACGACTATCAGGACATTCTCGAGAGTCTTAAAAAATAATGGAGGACAAAGAATATGGGTAAATTATTTTCTAAAGAGAATGGCGAAGTATTCAAAAGCCCTCTCAACCTCAATAACCCGGTGGCTGTGCAGGTGCTCGGTATCTGCTCCGCACTCGCCGTTACAGCTCAGCTCAAGCCGGCTATCGTCATGGGACTGTCTGTCACAGTCATCACGGCGTTCTCTAACGTGATTATCTCGCTCATCAGAAAAACCATCCCTAACCGCATCCGTATCATCGTGCAGCTTGTGGTGGTGGCGGCTCTGGTGACCATCGTAAGCAATATCCTCAAGGCATACGTCTATGATGTCAGCGTCCAGCTTTCTGTCTATGTCGGACTGATCATCACTAACTGTATCCTCATGGGACGCCTTGAGGCGTTCGCCATGATGAACGGACCGTGGGAGTCGTTCCTCGACGGTATTGCCAATGGATTGGGATATGCAATTGTGCTTGTCATTGTCGGATTTGTGAGGGAGCTCCTCGGATTCGGTTCCATCTTCGGATTCCAGATCATCCCGGATTCTTGGCTTCTCGACAATGGTGGTGGGTATCTCCACAATGGTATGATGACCATGCCGGCCATGGCACTCATCCTGCTGGGATGCATCATCTGGGCACATCGCGCGTATAATAAAGATAAGGTACAGTAAATCACATAACTAAGTAAAACGTAAAAATTATGGAACATTTCTTTAGTTTGTTTGTTCGCTCGATTTTCGTCGACAACATGATCTTCGCGTTCTTCTTGGGTATGTGCTCTTATCTGGCTGTATCCAAGACGGTGAAGACATCACTCGGACTCGGTGTGGCGGTCACGTTCGTCCTCCTCATCACCGTGCCTGTGGACTATCTGCTCCAGACCAAAGTGCTGGCAGCGGAAGGTATTCTCGGAGTAGATCTCACTTTCCTCAGCTTCATTCTCTTTATTGCTGTCATCGCAGCTATGGTGCAGCTGGTGGAGATGATTGTGGAAAAGTTCTCTCCTTCTCTCTATGCGGCACTCGGTATCTTCCTGCCGCTCATCGCTGTGAACTGCGCCATCATGGGTGCGTCGCTCTTCATGCAGCAGCGTATCAACCTCGAGCCTGAATCTACTCAGTTCATCGGAGGTGTGGCCGACTGTGTGGCTTACGCTCTCGGTTCTGGTATTGGTTGGACACTCGCTATTGTCAGCCTTGCGGCCATCCGCGAGAAAATGGCATATTGCGACGTGCCAAAGCCGCTGCAGGGACTGGGCATCACCTTCATCACGGTGGGACTCATGGCTATGGCATTTATGTGTTTCTCTGGTCTTAAACTCTAAAACGAAAGGATAATAACTATGGATAGTACTTTTATTTTATCTAGTATCGGAGTATTCTTAGCGATCATACTCGTTTTGGTTATCATCCTCCTCGTGGCTAAGAAATACCTCTCGCCGAGTGGTAATGTCACCATCACCATCAACGGCGACAAGCAACTCTCTGTGGGACAGGGAAGCAGCCTGCTCTCCACGCTCTCTGAAAACGGTATCTACCTCTCTTCAGCCTGTGGTGGAAAGGGCTCGTGTGGTCAGTGCAAATGTCAGGTGCTCGAAGGTGGTGGAGAAATCCTCGACTCTGAGAAGGGACATTTCACACGTAAGCAAATCAAGGAGCATTTCCGCCTCGGATGCCAGTGCAAGGTTAAGGGCGACCTCTCTATCAAGGTGCCTGAGTCTGTCATGGGCGTTAAGGAATGGGAGTGCACCGTCATCAGCAACAAGAACGTGGCTTCCTTCATCAAGGAGTTCAAGGTGCAGCTCCCGCCGGGAGAGCACATGGACTTCGTGCCGGGTGCATACGCGCAGATCAAGATTCCTGCATACAGCCTGGACTACGACAAGGACTTCGACAAGAACGATATCGGCGACCTCTATGTGCCAGTGTGGGAGAAATTCAACATCTTCTCGCTCAAGTGCAAGAACGACACGCCGACCATCCGTGCATACTCTATGGCCAACTACCCAGACGAGGGAGATATCATCACCCTCACCGTGCGTATCGCCACTCCGCCGTTCCTGCCGAAACCGCAGGTTGGATTCCAGCCGGTCAGCCCGGGTATCGCTTCATCCTACATCTTCAGCCTCAAACCAGGCGACAAGTGCGTGATGAGCGGACCTTACGGAGAATTTGCACCGGTGTTCGACTCCAAGCGCGAGATGATCTGGGTTGGTGGTGGTGCCGGTATGGCTCCGCTCCGTGCACAGATCATGCACATGCTCAAGACACTTCACACACGCGACCGCGAAATGCACTATTTCTACGGAGCACGCGGAATCGACGAGGTGTTCTTCATGGAGGACTTCCTCGAACTCGAGAAGGAATATCCGAACTTCCACTTCCACCTCGCACTCGACTTCCCAGACAAGAAGGCGGACTCGCTCGGCGTGAAGTACAACCCGGGATTCATCGCAAACGTGCTCGGCGACACCTACCTCAAGCAGCATGAGGCACCAGAAGATGTGGAATACTACCTCTGCGGACCTCCTATGATGGCCAAGACGGTGCTCGACCTCCTGCACTCACTCGGTGTGGAAGACGACATGATCAGATTTGACAACTTCGGTGGATAACACATCCAACAGTCTATAAAAACGGGACTTGCCTGCAAAGGCGAGCCCCGTTTTTTTATGCGTCGTGCTGCGGGACCTGAATGAAAACCCCATAAATTATTTAATTTATGGAACGACCCTTAAATAAATGCCCACTCTTCAACCATAACTCATAAATTTTCACTAACTTTGTAAATTATTCGTGTAAATGAAAATTATATGACAAAACTGAGATGGTTTCTTGCAACGGCAATGGTCCTGCTCTTTGCGGCAGGCGAGGCACAGGCGCAGGAAATTAACGAGGAACAAAAGGCGGACTCCACCCAGCAGGACACCACCGGCATGAAACTGCAGGTAACACTCGTCACCTGCGACCCGGGACCGGATGCCTACCAGATGTTCGGACATACTGCTATCAGGATCAAGGACCTCAACAACCCTGACTACGACCTCGTCTATAACTATGGCGTGTTCGACAGCAGGAGGGACAACTTTATCTATTATTTCGTCAAGGGTGAGACCGACTATGTGCTCTCGGTCGATCCGGCGCGCCTTTTCCTCGACAGATACACACACCGGTTCGGCATTCCGATGAGAGAGCAGTTTCTCAATATCAATGACCAGGAAAAGCTCGAACTGACAAAACTCCTCGAAATCAACGCTCATCCGGACAACCGCACTTACAGATATAATTTCCTTTACGACAACTGCACAACCCGCGCCACAAACATCATTGAGAAGGCGCTCGAGAAATGTGGGGTGCAGCTCAAATATGAGACGAAGTCAAAGGAATATGAGAAGACCACATTCCGACAAGTGCTCCACCGCTTCACTGCCGTGGCACCATGGACAGAGTTCGGGATAGACTTCGTGCTCGGAGCGGAGGTGGATAAGCCGAGAAGCCAGCGTGAGCAGATGTTCATTCCGTCGGTCTATGAGGCGGAGCTCGACAAGGCACAGATGGTGGGACAGGACGGAAAGCCTGTCAAAATGGTGGCGATGAAGAGAAATATCGAACCGATGGTGGAGATGGCGAAAACACCCGATTTCCCACTCTCGCCCTTTGCCACGTTCTCTGTCGTTCTCCTCTTTGTCATCATCATGGCGTTCGTCGATATCAGAAGAAAAAAACTTTCTATCTGGATGGACATTGCTGGATTCTTCATCAGAGGACTGGCGGGATTCCTCGTCGCTTTCCTCTTTTTCTTCTCAGAACATCCGGCTGTGGGATCCAACTGGCTCGTGTTGGCTTTTAACCCCATCGTGTTCATCATGATTCCGGATGTCATTTTTGCCGTATGGCAGAAGAGGTTCATGGCGGAGCTGACAATCAAGGGAAAACGCTACGATTGGTTTGAACTGGTCAATTTGGCAGTTCTCGTCTTCACTCTCTTGCTTTTTGTCTTGCCACTTCAGACACTCAACATCGCAATGCTGCCGTTGGTATTGATTTTGCTCATCAGGTCACTGACGCGCATTGTGGTGCTCACAAGAAACAACCTGAAAAATGAACAGGCAAGCCTTGGACAAATCGTCTGAAGGAAGGAGTGTAGAGATGACCGCTTCAACAAAACAAGGAAAATAATAAAAAAGTAATTATATTGACCCATGGGATTTAATAGTTTTATCAGTAAATTGTTCGGCAATAAGGCGGGACGCGACATGAAAGCGCTCAGACCGGTTGTCGATAAGGTGAATGCCGTTTATCCGGAGATTCAGAAGCTCTCCAACGATGAACTGCGTGCGAGAACTGACCAAATCAAGGCGCAGCTCCAGGAAATGGTGCAGCCCAAGAGGGATGAGATCGCAAAACTCAATGCGAAGATCCAAGAGACGGATATCGAGAAAAGACAGCCAATCTTTGATGAGATTGACAAGCTGGAAAAAGAAATTCTCGACATCTTTGAGCAGGGACTTGATGAAAACCTGCCGGTGGTCTTTGCCATCGTAAAGGAAACGGCAAGACGATTCACCGAGAACGAGGAGATTGAGGTCACTGCCACCGATTTCGACCGAGAACTGGCGCAGACCCACGATTTTGTGGATATCGACGGCGACAAGGCCATCTGGTACAACAAGTGGGAAGCTGGAGGCAACGAGACGGTGTGGAACATGATCCACTACGACGTGCAGCTCATCGGTGGTGCCGTGCTCCATCAGGGAAAAATCGCCGAGATGGCAACGGGTGAGGGTAAGACGCTCGTGGCAACGCTGCCTGTGTTCCTCAATGCGCTCACACGCAACGGTGTGCATGTCGTTACGGTCAACGACTACCTCGCCAAGCGTGACTCGGAGTGGATGGGACCGCTCTATATGTTCCACGGACTGTCGGTCGATTGCATCGACAAGCATCAGCCAAACTCCGACGCGCGTAGGAAAGCATATCAGGCCGACATCACGTTCGGTACGAACAACGAGTTCGGTTTCGACTACCTGCGCGACAACATGGCCATGAATCCTAAGGAACTCGTGCAGAGGGCACACAACTATGCCATTGTCGATGAGGTTGACTCTGTGCTCATCGACGATGCTCGTACACCGCTCATCATTTCCGGACCAGTGCCGAAGGGAGATGTACAGATGTTCGAGGAATACTGCCCGATCGTGGAGAAACTGGTGGAGGCTCAGAAAAAGCTCACCAACGATTATCTCGCCACGGCGAAGAAGCAAATCTATTCCGACGACCCGAAAGAGGTGGAGGCGGGATTCCTTTCCCTCTTCCGTGCCTACAAGGGTATGCCGAAGAACAACGCGCTCATCAAGTTCCTCTCTGAGGACGGTATCAAGAGTGGACTCCTCAAGACTGAGGCTGTCTATATGGAGAACAACAACCGACGGATGCCGGAGGCTACCGATCCGCTCTTCTTCGTAGTGGAAGAGAAGTTCAAGTCGGTGGAGATGACCGACAAAGGTAACCAACTCGTGGCGCAAATCATCAAGGACGACAATTTCTTCGTGCTTCCTGACATCGCCGGACAGCTTGCGGAACTCGACAATCAGAATCTTGAGGAAGAGGAAAGGCTGGCGAAGAAGGACCAGCTCCTCCAGGATTATGCCATCAAGTCGGAGCGGGTGCACACCATGCAGCAGCTCCTCAAGGCATACACCATGTTCATCAAGGACGACGACTATGTCATCATGAATGGTGAGGTGAAAATCGTAGATGAGCAGACCGGACGTATCATGGAGGGACGGCGCTGGAGCGACGGACTCCATCAGGCGGTCGAGGCCAAGGAACGCGTGAAGGTGGAGGCGGCTACGCAGACTTTCGCCACCATCACCCTCCAGAACTACTTCCGCATGTACCACAAACTGGCAGGTATGACCGGTACAGCCATCACGGAGGCTGGCGAGTTCTGGGATATCTATAAGCTCGATGTGGTGGAAATCCCAACCAACAAGCCGATCGCACGTATCGACATGAACGACCGCGTTTACCGCACTAACCGTGAGAAGTACAAGGCGGTCATTGAGGAAATACAGAATATGGTCAATCAGGGAAGGCCGGTTCTCGTCGGTACCACTTCCGTCGAGATCTCCGAGATGCTCTCCAAGATGCTCACCATGAGGAAGATAGAGCATAACGTGCTCAATGCAAAACTCCACCAGAAGGAGGCGGATATCGTGGCACAGGCTGGACAGAAGTCTATCGTCACCATCGCCACCAACATGGCTGGTCGTGGTACCGACATCAAGCTCTCGCCCGAAGTGAAGGCGGCGGGAGGTTTGGCCATCATCGGTACGGAGCGGCATGAGAGCCGCCGTGTGGACCGCCAGCTTCGTGGACGTTCAGGACGTCAGGGTGACCCAGGCTCTTCCGTCTTCTATGTGTCTCTGGAGGACAAGCTCATGCGTCTCTTCGCTTCCGACCGTATCGCCAACATCATGGACCGACTCGGATTCAAGGAGGGTGAGATGATTGAACATCCGATGATCAACAAGTCCATCGAGCGCGCTCAGAAGAAGGTGGAGGAGAACCACTTCGGAATCCGTAAGCGCCTCCTCGAATACGATGACGTCATGAATAAGCAGCGTAAGGTGATTTACGAACGTCGCCGTCATGCGCTCATGGGACAACGTATCGGCATGGATATCTCCAATATGATCTGGGACCGCGTGGTCTATATCATGGAGAACAACGACTTTGAGGGATGCAAGGAGATGTTCCTCACCATCTTCGCCATGGAATATCCGTTCACGGCGCAGGAGCATGAGGATGTCAGCCGAGATGTCAGGGAAGACCAGGCATTCGAGAAAGTGCTTGCCACCTTCAAGGAGCGTGGAGAACGACTTGCAAGAACCGCATATCCTGTCATCAAGGATGTGTTCGAAAATCGTGGACATCAGTACGAGAACATCCTCGTGCCGCTCACCGACGGACGACGCACTTATCAGATTTCTGTGCCGCTTAAGGAGGCATACGAGACGGAGGGACGCAATATCATCACGGCGTTTGAGAAGGCCATCCTCCTCCACACCATCGACGAGGCGTGGAAGGAAAACCTCCGTGCACTCGACGAACTCCAGCACTCTGTGCAGAATGCAAGCTATGAGCAGAAGGACCCGCTCCTCATCTTCAAGCTGGAGTCGGTGACCCTCTTCGACAATATGATCAACGAGATCAACGACGGAACCGTGAGCGTGCTCATGCGTGTCAACCTGCCGATGCCGAATCCAGAGGATGTGCGTCAGGCTCCTGCACAACAGCAGCAGAGACGGCCGCAGACCATGGAGCACAAGCAGAACCTCGATGAGCTCAGCGACACGCAGAAAGCCATGCAGCAGGCGGCTGCCCATGCAGGCGGCAACCGCGGACAGCAGGCACCGCAGCAGAGACGCCCAATCGTCAACAATGCGCCGAAGGTGGGACGTAACGACCCGTGTCCTTGCGGATCTGGTAAGAAATTCAAAGCATGCCACGGCAAGGGAATGCCGGCATAAGATACTTATCCATATTCCCCAATCATCCCGCCTTATAGGGATGATTGGGGATTATAAGTTTATGATTATATAGAAGTACCCTTATGAAGAAGATTATCGTAGCAATCGACGGCTATTCGTCATGTGGAAAAAGCACCATGGCCAAGGTGCTGGCTAAGACTGTGGGCTATATCTATGTCGATACGGGTGCCATGTACCGGGTGGCAACACTCTATGCCATGCGCAACAATATGATACAAGAGGTGGAAGGGCAGAAAAAAGTGGATGAACCGGCACTGAATCAAGCCATTGAAAAAGGCGAGATTCAGGTCAGTTTCCAGCTCGACCCACAAACCAACCTCCCGCTGGCATGCCTCAACGGCGAGGTCGTGGAGAACGAAATCCGCACGCTTGAGGTGTCAAACAACGTGAGCTTTGTATCTGCACTCCCATTCGTGCGTGAGTTCCTCACCCAGCAACAGAAGAACATGGGCAAGAAGAAGGGAATCGTGATGGACGGACGCGACATCGGAACGGCGGTCTTCCCGAAGGCGGAGCTGAAGATTTTCCTCACGGCATCGCCGGAGGTTCGTGCGCAGCGGCGCTTTGACGAACTGGTGGCGAAAGGCGACAAGGACGTCAAGTTTGAGGAGGTGCTCAAAAACGTGCAGGAGCGGGACTATATCGACACCCACCGCGAAATCGCACCGTTGAGGCAGGCGGACGACGCCATCGTGATCGACAACTCCAACCTCACGAAGGATGAGCAGAATGAACTGCTCCTCCAGTATTTCAAACAAGCTGTGGAAAAATAACCTTTCTCGCAAACCAACGTGTTAGTAGAAATTGATGAGGGATCTGGATTCTGCTTCGGAGTGACAACGGCCATCCGAAAGGCGGAAGAAGAACTGGCAAAAGAGAAACGTCTCTATTGCCTGGGAGACATTGTGCACAACGGAAAGGAATGCGAACGCCTCCGTGAGCTCGGTATGATTACCGTGGAACATGAGCAGATGCGCAGGCTGAGGGATGCAAAGATCCTGTTCCGGGCTCATGGAGAACCACCCACAACCTATCAGAATGCAGAGGCCAACAACCTTACGGTCATCGATGCCACTTGCCCCGTGGTGCTCAGCCTCCAGCGACGCATCAAGAAAGAATATATGGAATCCCAGGACGGCAACACGCAGATTGTCATCTACGGGAAAAACGGACATGCGGAGGTGATCGGACTCGTGGGACAGACCGAGGGAAACGCCATCGTGGTCGAAAACCTCGACGACCTCACTAAACTCGATTTCTCGAAAAACATATCACTCTATTCACAGACCACCAAGTCGCTCGAGGGATTCCGACAACTCGTGGAGGCCATTTCCTCCAAGATGGAAATGACTGTGATGGTGGAGAGAAATGTATTTAGGAACAACAAGGGGTTGACATTCAAATATTTTGACACCATCTGTCGACAGGTGGCGAACCGAATCAATGACATCAGCCGATTTGCGGAAAAACATGATGTGGTGATTTTTGTGGCTGGTAAGAAAAGCAGTAACGGAAAAGTGCTTTTCGACCAATGTCTCAAGGTCAACGACAATGCCTATCTTATTGGAAATCCAGATGAAATTGAGCCACATTGGTTCCGAAATGTGCAGTCGGTAGGCATCTGTGGGGCAACATCCACTCCTAAATGGCTCATGGAACAATGCCGAGAGCGAATACTTCTGCTAAATGTCTAACAGCTATTTCCAATTTCAGCAGTTCATGGTGCGGCATGACCGATGCGCCATGAAAGTGGGAACCGACGGGGTGCTCCTCGGAGCATGGACCCAAGTGCCTGAAAAAGGACAAATTCTCGATGTCGGTACGGGAACGGGGCTGATTGCACTCATGCTTGCGCAGCGAAGCCCCAACACAGAGATTCTTGGAGTGGATATCGATGCTGATGCTGTGGAGCAGGCTATAGAAAACACGGTTGCCTCTCCGTGGGGCGCCAGAATCCAAATCATGCAGATGGACTTTAAATATCCAACCCAACTGCAAGGGAGAATGTTTGACCTGATTGTTTCAAACCCGCCTTTCTTCAAGGAGAAAGTCTTTTCCAACGACTCCAAGCGGAATATGGCAAGGAGTGCGGAACTGCTTCCCTTGGAAACGCTCTTCGCCAATGCTGAGCCACTGCTTGCTGAAGGCGGAATACTGAGTCTGGTGCTTCCTTACGCTGTTGCTGACGAGGCGATAGGGCAGGCTGCGCTCCAAGGTTTGTTTCTTCTGCGGCGATGCGACGTACAAACCAAAGAAGGAGCAATTCCTAAAAGAACGCTGATGACATGGGGAAAGGCCATCCAACCTTCCATCAGCGAAACTCTCGTCATCTATGATGCGCAGCATCATTACACCGCCGATTTCAACAATCTCACCAGCAATTTCTATCTTGGTGTCTTCTGATTCTTACGGGCTTGTAAATACCCCCAAAACAGAATTTTTAGAACACACCTATAATCTTAGTAATGATAAAAAAATAAGTTGCCTCAGTTTGTTCATATTTTGGAGATGTTTTT
>OMUD01000137.1 GCA_900314125.1 uncultured Prevotellaceae bacterium
CTTGGCGAATAGATTGCAAATATAAACAAAAAATCGTGATTGGAAGTCCGTTATGTGAAGAAAAACGGATTTCAAGGAAAGAAAAAAGAAAAATATTCACAATAAATGACGAAATTAAGCGTAAACATCAACAAAGTCGCCACCATCCGCAATGCCCGTGGCGGCAATAACCCGGACATCCTTCAGATTGCCCGCGACTGCGAATCGTTTGGCGCAGAAGGTATCACGGTCCACCCACGCCCCGATGAGCGCCACATCCGCTACAACGACGTGATTGCGCTGAAACCCATCCTGACGACAGAGTTCAACATAGAAGGCTATCCTCAGAAGAGTTTCATCGACCTGGTGAAGAGCGTCCGTCCCACACAGGTGACCCTCGTTCCCGATGCCCCTGACCAAATCACCTCAAACAGCGGTTGGGACACAAAAGCAAACTTTGAATTCCTTTCGGACATCGTGAGTGACTTCACTGAGCTTGGCATCCGCACCAGCATCTTCATCGGCACCGACCCAGAGATGATTGAATATGCCGCCAAGACTGGCACCGACCGTGTTGAGCTGTATACAGAGCCTTACGCCAGCGCTTACGGAAAAGACCCAGAAGCAGCGGTGGCACCATTTGTGGAGGCTGCCAAGATTGCACGCAAGAACGGGTTGGGCGTGAATGCCGGCCATGACCTGAGTTTAGTGAATCTGGCTTTCATCCATCAGCACATCCCTTGGATTGACGAAGTGAGCATCGGTCATGCACTGATTTGTGACTCCCTCTACTTTGGGCTGAAGGACACCATCCAGAAATACAAGGATTGTCTGAAATAAGTAATGATGAAATAATAAAACACATAGTTCAAACACCTATTAAACCTTATGAGCATACTTGAATTATTGGAGAAAGGCGGATGGATCATGATTGTGCTTGGCATCCTGTCCATCATCGCCATCTATATTTTCATTGAGCGTTTCATCGCCATCCGTGCAGCAGAGAAAAACGACCCTCTGTTCATGGACCGTATCCGCGACTACATCAAGAGTGGCGAGGTGAAGGCCGCCATCAATTTCTGCCGTGTGACCAACACTCCAGGCGCACGGATCATTGAGCGAGGCATCAGCCGCATGGGGCAGCCCGCTCCTGAAATCCAGACTGCGATTGAGAACACCGGCAACCTGGAGGTGGCAGCCTTGGAAAAGCGCCTTCACGTGCTTGCCACCATCTCCGGCGGCGCACCGATGATTGGATTCCTCGGCACAGTGATCGGTATGGTGCAGGCATTCTGGCAAATGTCGGAAGCTGGCGGGAACCTCGACATCTCCATGCTCTCCGGCGGCATCTACCAGGCCATGATCACCACAGTGGGTGGTCTGATTGTTGGCATCGTCGCCCTGTTCGGCTACAACTACCTCGTTGCCAAGGTGGACGGCGTGGTGAATGAGTTGGAACGCAAATCCCTCTCTTTCATGGACATCATGAATGAGGACAACTAAACCAAGACCGACACAGACATGGCATTACACAGAAGAACCAAAGTCACGCCCGCTTTCAACATGTCGTCGATGACCGACATCATCTTCCTGCTGTTGATTTTCTTTATGATCACCAGCACGTTGGTGTCGCCAAACGCCTTGAAGGTAAACCTGCCCGAGAGCAAGAAGCAGACAACGACCCAGGGAGTGGCATACGTGACGATAGACAGCCTTCAGCACATCTATGCCTCTGCCGACGGCAAGGAGGAAGTGGAAGTGACGCTCGATGAGCTTGGCGATGTTCTGACTGGCAATCAAAGTGAAATGGGCGACAGCACCAACCTATTCGTGTCGCTGTATGCCGACCAGAGCGTCCCTTACAAAGCCATCGTCGATGTGCTGAACGTGGCAAACGACAATCACTTCAAAATGGTGCTCGCCACCCGTCCTCCAAAGTCTGCTCCTGGAGTCGCTGACGAACCTGCAGCCCAATCCGACAATACAATTTCCCCTGAAAACACTTCTGACCAAGTTCCAACAGAATGATGGAATCCACTGAATCAAACAAAAAACGGAAACTCATCTCCGCCGTCATCGCACTCGGCCTCCACGCCCTGTTGCTGGTGGTGCTTTCATATCTGACGATGAAAGCCGTGGAGCCGTCGTTGCGCGACGACGGCATTCCTGTGTTGCTTGCTGAGACAGAACCGGAAGAAGAGAAAGAGGAGGAAAAAGAAGAGCAGAAAGAGCCAGAAGTGAAGACTGAGCAACAGATCCGCCCCGACATAAAGGGTCCTGACGAGGGTCTGGGCACACCTACAAAATCAGGCAACCAGCAAGATGCCTCCGGTGCCGATATGAAGACTCCACCCAAAGCAATCCCCACAAAATCTGCTGAGCCAGAAACCTCTAAGACCGACAACCAGCATTCCGCCCCAAAAGGCGAAAAGAGCAAACCTGCAGAACAGAAGGCCGTGAACCATGCTCCTAAGAAAGCTGAGTCCACAAAGACTGCACCGGCTGTGAAGAAAGCCGAGGAGAACCTGACGAACAAGACGAATGCCCGGACCTCCATCACCCAAAATAAGGAACGGACGATAGCAAAGAACGACAACACTGCAGCCAAGAAAGCTGCAGAGGAAGCCGCAGCCAAGAAAAAAGCGGAGGCTGATGCACGCGCACGCGCCGAAGCTGACCGCAAAGCCAAGGAGGCCGCAGCCGCTGAAGCCCGCAGGAAAGCCGATGCCGCCGCAGCTGCCGCCAAGAAGAAAGCCGATGAGGCAGCCCGCCGTGAGGCCGAAGCCAAGGCAAAAGCCAAGCGAGAGGCGGAAGAGGCGGAAGCCCGCCGTCAGGCAGAGGCAAAAGCCAAGGCAGATGCAGAAGCCAAAGCCAAAGCCGAAGCATTGGCCAAGCGCAAGTCGGACGCGGCCGCCAGCGCCAACAACCGCATGGGCGGCTTCGGCAAGAACGGCAACGCCAACAACAGCGGCAACACATCTGGCTCTGGCAACCAAGGGTCGCCAAACGGCAACAACACGAACGGAAAAGTGAATGGCCCTGGAGGAATTTCCTCAAGTGCAAGCGTGGGATCACGTACTGTGATGAGTTTACCCAAACCTGCCTACAGCGACCAGACGAGCGAAGGCACTGTGGTAGTGAGCATTGTGGTGAACAGCCAGGGAAATGTGGTCAGCGCCTCCGTGACGAGCAGCAACACTTCAGCCAACCTTCGTAATTCGGCCTTGGCCGCAGCCCGGAAAGCCCGCTTCAGCGCCAGCGACAACAATGCAGAGAAAGGTACCATCACCTACCGTTTCAAGCAGCGTTAAAAAAGTAAGAATATTCTGATTTTTAACCCATAACACTATAGACAGCCATGATTTACGTTTTTTTAGCAACTGGATTTGAAGATATTGAAGCATTGGGATTTGTGGATGTTTGCCGCCGCGCTTCCCTTCCCCTGACCACAGTGAGCATCACCGGCAACAAAGTGGTGACCAGCGCACACGGCGTTGGCATCGTGGCAGATTCCCTGTTTGAAGATCATAATTACGAAGACGCCGAGTTGCTTTATCTGCCTGGAGGCATGCCTGGAGCAACAAACCTCGACAGCCATGAGGGCCTTCGCGGACTGATACTCCAGCATCATGCAGACGGCAAGCCTCTCGCAGCCATCTGTGCCGCCCCACTCGTTTATGGCAACCTGGGACTGCTGGAAGGCGTCAAAGCCACTTGCTATCCTGGTTTTGAGGACTATCTCACCGGTGCCGACACCTGTGGTGACCTCGTGGTTTGCGACGGACAGTTCTTCTTGGGCAAAGGTCCTGGAGCCGTATTGAAACTGAGTTATGAGATTGTGGCACGCCTGTGCGGAGAGGACATCGCCCGCCAGATTTGTGAGGGAATGCTTTATCCCGACGCCATCAAAGCTGGTGTGTGAAAACACCTGCTGTCATTCGACTGAACGACTGTCATTCCAAACTTGAGAGGAGGAATCCGTGGGAAGGAAGAAGAAAACATACAAATGGTACAGCAAGCAGAAGCTCAATGAGGTGATCTTCGGCTTCGACACTCCGGCAGGGAAAGCATACGATGTCATCCTGCTGGTGGTGATATTCATCAGTGTGGCTGTAGCCATCTGGGAGAGCACTCCCCGTCCGAGTGCGACGACCAAGACGGTGCTGACCATCGTGGAATATGCGGTGACCATCCTGTTCACGATAGAATATGCGGTCCGGATTTATTGCTCGCCCAAACGCAAGCAATATATCTTCAGTTTTTTCGGAATCGTGGATTTGCTGTCCACCATTCCACTCTACCTCACGTTTATCCTCCCAGGAGCACATCACCTGGTGCTGATCCGTGCGTTCCGACTGATTCGTGTTTTCCGCATTTTCAGGCTGTTCACCTATATCAACGAGGGCATTATCTTCGTGCAGTCGCTGCGCAAGAGCCTGGCCAAGATTCTGGTTTATCTGCTATTCGTCCTGATTCTGGTGACCATCATCGGAACCATTGAATATGTGATTGAGAACGGTGAGCCCGGCAGCGGTTTCACCGACCTTCCATCGAGCATCTATTGGGCCATCGTGACGATGACCACGGTGGGTTATGGCGACATCACCCCTGTGACGACAGTTGGCAGGATGCTCTCCGCCCTGGTGATGGTGCTGGGCTACACCATCATCGCCGTGCCTACAGGCATTGTTTCGGCCACCTATATTGACGAGACCCGCAAGCGGGTGAAGAAGGGAGAATGCCCACGTTGTCACGGCAAGGTTCAGGAAGGCTATAAATATTGCCCCCACTGTGCTGAGAAACTTTAACCCACAGCAGTCATCAGAGCGACACAGCAGCAAAAATGAAATCCGGAAGGCCGATGGCTTTCCGGATTTCATTTTTTCGTTGTTTCTCTACTGAGAGAAGAGAATCAGAGGTTGTCCTTTTCCTTTTCTTTGAAGTACTTGTAGGTAGCCACCTTGAGCTCAGCGCATGCATCTTCATCACACACGATCATGGCGTGGCGGTGGAGCTGAATGGCGCTGATGGTCCACACATGACTGATAGGCTGCTCGATGGCATGCTTGAGGGCACGCGCCTTATTGTGGCCACTGCAGAGAATCAGCACTTCCTGTGCGTCAAGCACGGTTCCCACACCGACTGTGAGCGCCTGCTTCGGCACCTTGTCGAAGTCGTTGTCGAAGAAACGCTTGTTGGCATGGATAGTGTCGGTGGCCAAAGTCTTGATCCTGGTTTTTGAACCGAGGGAAGAGAACGGCTCGTTAAAAGCAATATGTCCATCAGGCCCGATACCTCCCATGAAGAGGTCGATACCTCCAGCAGCCTCAATGGCTTTCTCATAGTCATCGCATTCTTTCACCAGATCCTTGGCGTTACCGTTGAGGATATGCACATTCTCCGGCTCGATGTCGATATGATTGAAAAAGTTGTTCCACATAAAGCTGTGGTAGCTCTCGGGATGGCTTTCGGGGAGTCCCACATACTCATCCATATTGAAAGTGACAACATTCTTAAAGCTGACTTTTCCCGCTTTATTCATTTTGATCAGGTGCTCATAGAGGCCGAGTGGTGAGCTTCCCGTGGGGCATCCCAGCACGAAAGGCTTCTCCTTTGTAGGCTCCGCATCATTGATTCTCTTTGCGACATACTCAGCAGCCCAAACGGACATTTTCTGGTAGTCGGGTTCAATTACAACTCGCATAATTTTGTAAAGGGTTAATAAAATAACAATTTTTCCGGATGCAAAATTAGGAAAAAATATTGAAAAACAATGCAATCGGTCAAAATATTCTGCATCACAGATTTCAGTTTTTTCTGTCCTGACAAAAATCATGTTTATTTTCTTCCTTCATAAATAAAAAATGTGTAATTTTGTATAATCAAAAGAATCAGAGGTTTCCACCCTCATCAGGATGGAAGCATCACTCACATAACCTTTCATCATCATGCTACCCGACATCAAAGAATACCTTGTGGTTGGCCGTTCGGACGCCACCACGCGCACCGGCTCCCCCTTCTGCAAACTGAAGCTGAAGAATCTTGACGAAGAGTTGACGTTGGCGGTGTGGGACGTGGCTCCCACCGATGAGCCCCGTTTTGGTCAGTTGGTCAGTTTCAGCTTTATCCAGGACAACGGTGGAAACAAGTCTGCCCGCAAGCTCGACATGCACGTAGGTGCTTTTCCTCAAGAGGGGCATCCGTTCTACGACCTGCTGCCACGCCCTGTGAAGAGGGAGGAATGGGATGCCACAATTTCCAAGCTGGTGAGCTACTGCCATGACGAGCGGCTCACTTCCCTGATAAAGGAGTATGCAGATACGCTCTATAAGCCATATTCTGTGAAACCAGCCGCCACAAACATCCACCATGCCTTCCAAGGTGGCCTGCTCAACCACACTCATCAGATGTTGCACATGCTGGCTGGTCTGTATCCGTGCCTGCCCTACCCGATAAAGATTGAGCGTTGCATTCTCGGCATCCTTTTCCACGACTACGGCAAGGTGTATGAATACGACCGCGACGGCAATCCTCAGCCAATGAAATATCTTTTGGGGCACATCTACATCTCCGCCAACCGTCTGCAGAAGACATTGGAAGAGAAAGGAATTGACAACGACGAAATCAACATGATTGTGCATGTGGTGCTTTCCCACCATGGTGAGTTGGAATACGGCTCCCCAGTGAAGCCTTGCACTCAGGAGGCGGTGATCGTGAACCTGCTGGACAATCTCTCTGCCAAGACCGACACGATTGAGAACACTGGCGACGGCGAGAAAAGCTT
>OMUD01000066.1 GCA_900314125.1 uncultured Prevotellaceae bacterium
CAAACGCCTTTCTCTCACAGTGAAATAAAATCGGGAAAACACCTTGATTTAAAATAACAGCCGCAGAACCTCATTTGGTTCTGCGGCTGTTGTTGTTTGATTTCACAGCTGGTCAGGATTAAGCCATGACGATTTATTATCTATGGGCGGGCATTATTTCTTTTTCCTGTGCTCATGCTCCTTCTGCAGATGCACCTGCGAGATGGCCAGCGCATCGTTGATGTTTGAGCAGATGTTGTGGTCGCCGATGTATTCCGGGAACTTGTTCTTCACCAGCACATCCCTGACAGATGGATTCACACCTGAGAGCACCACGGAAATGCCGGAGCGGTGGCTCTGCTCAATCAGGTTGATCAGGTTGTGGATGCCTGTGGAGTCGATGAAAGGAACCTTACGCATGCGGATGATGCGCACACGAGGCTTGTCCTTCATACGCGACATCATATCGTCGAACTTGCTTGCCACACCGAAGAAATAAGGACCGTTGATCTCATAAACTTCCACACGGTCGGGTATGTTCAGGTGCTCCAGATTCAGGTTGTTGAAATCGCTGTCGTCGTTCGGGTCAATCTCCTCTGTCAGCACACTCACCTGAGTGGTCTCCGCCATACGTCTCATGCAGAGGAAGCAAGCCAGAATAATGCCCACCTCGATGGCGATGGTCAGATCGAACACCACGGTCAGCACAAAAGTGAGCAGCAGGACTGCCACATCACTCTTCGGATTGCGGAGCATCTGAACAATGGAACGCCAGCCGCTCATGTTGTAGCTCACCATCACGAGCACTCCAGCCAGACACGACATTGGGATGTAGGAGGCGAGAGGCATCAGGAAGAAATAGATCAGCAACAGCACCACGGCATGGATGATGCCTGCCACTGGGGTCTTACCACCGTTGTTGATGTTGGTCATCGTGCGGGCTATAGCGCCGGTGGCTGGAATACCGCCAAAAATCGGCGACAGAATGTTGGCGATGCCCTGCCCCACCAACTCTTGGTTGGAGTTGTGGCGATGACCAATCACACCGTCAGCTACAGTGGCTGAGAGCAGACTCTCGATGGCGCCGAGAATGGCGATGGTGATGGCAGGGGAAACAAGCCCCTTCACACTCTCCCAAGTGAGGGTTGGAATCACCGCTTCGGGAACCGTTGGAGAGATGGTGAAGCGATCACCAATGGTATCGACATGGATACCGAAATTATTGCGCAGCACGATTCCCGCCACCGTCATCACGATGATGGCGATCAGCGATCCCGGCACTTTCTTCGAAATCAAAGGCATGACAGCGATGATCACCACCGAAAGGATGCCGATGCAAGCTGTGGCAAGGTCGATGGTGGAGAAGCTGTCGAAATAGGCACCCCATTTTCCGATGAAGTCGCTCGGAACCTCACCAGCTATCTGCAGTCCCAGCAAGTCCTTCACCTGAGTGGTGAAAATGGTCAGGGCGATACCGCTGGTGAATCCCACGATGATGGGATAAGGAATGTAGCGGATGATGGTGCCGAGCTTGAACAAGCCCAGCAGCACGAGAAACAAGCCTGCCATCACCGTGGCTATGGCCAGTCCCTCAAACCCGTATTGCTGGATGATGCCATAGATGATGATGATGAAAGCACCGGTGGGACCTCCAATCTGAACCCGGCTGCCACCAAGCAACGAAATGGTGAATCCAGCCACGATGGCTGTTATGATACCTTTCTCCGGCGACACTCCACTGGCAATACCAAAAGCAATGGCGAGCGGAAGGGCCACAATGCCCACAATCACACCTGCCATGAGGTCACTCATGAATTTGTCTTTGCTGTAATGCTGAAGACATTGAAACAATTTGGGTTGGAAAGAAAAGAATTGCTTCATTGAATCAAAAAATTTGCGAAACCGTTCAAATCAAAAATGAACTGGCATATCAAAAAAAATAACTTATAAAGATAAAATCCTAAACACAATCTTTTGAGGTTGCAAAGTTACAACTTTTTTTTGAGATATGCCGTATGACATACCATCTTTTCTTTCAACGCACATAATACTTATTCCATTCTTACACAGGTGATAACAACTTTAAAGAATGAATTATGATTTGCATTTGTAACAAAAACTTCGCAAAATGAAACATCCAAACAAACTAATGAGTAAAAAAGGTTATGAATTGAAAGCATTGCTTTATTTTTGCAAAACGAAAAACTCATTCAAACTATATAACATCATGAAAAAGATACTTTGCATATTGACCGTTGTGCTGCTCTGTGCATGCGGTGAGGAGAGTTGTCCGGTGCTGAAAGTGGACGGCGGAAAAATTCAAGGAGTGAAAACAGAGAAAAAAGGAGTATTCGCCTACAAAGGTATTCCTTACGCAGCTGCTCCGATTGGAGAACTCAGATGGAAAGAGCCACAGCCGGTGGAGGAATGGGACAGCATTCGCATGTGCGACAAATTCGGACATCCCGCCTATCAGTCGGTCCACTACCCTGGCTTCTACGCTTCAGAATGGGGCTATGGCGACGAGGCACCCTACAGCGAGGATTGCCTCTACCTGAACGTGTGGACCAAAGCGGCAGGACAGACCGACAAGAAACTGCCGGTGGCACTATGGATACATGGAGGTGGATATCGTGAAGGATGGGGGTCGGAACCCGAGTTCGACGGACAGGAATGGGCCGACAAGGACGTGGTGCTCGTGAGCATCAACTACCGCCTCGGTGTCTTTGGATTCCTCACCCACCCGCTGCTGTCGGAAGAAAGTCCCAACAACGTGTCGGGCAACTACGGCATACTCGACCAGATTCAGTCGCTGAGATGGATCAAGAAGAACATTGAGCAGTTCGGTGGCGACCCTGAGAATGTCACCATCTTCGGACAGAGTGCAGGCGCAGGAAGTGTGAAGACCATCTGTGAGTCACCCCTCGCACGAGGACTTTTCCATAAAGCAGTCATCATGAGCGGAGGCGGCATCAACGTGCCGGCAAAAGACGGCGAGGAAGAAAAACCAGCCACTCCTGTCAACCGCTTCTTCACCTACAATCCTTCCTTGGAGGAGTCGGAGGCAAACACCAAGCAAGTGATGGACTGGGCTGGGCTGACCGATCTGGAGAAGATGCGCCAGGCTCCGACTGAGACGATGCACTCCGTGGCTGGACTGTACAACGCGGTGACCAAAAACGACATGTATCTCATCAACCGTCCGATCATCGATGGCTATGTGAGCAAGAAAAGCTTCGACGAGGCGGCAAGAGACGGCTCCATCGCCAATGTGCCGTATATGATTGGCTTCACGCTCAACGACATGGGCGACATGGCTCCAGGCATCGCCGAATTCTGCATGGTGCGTCAGGAGCAAGGAGGAAAGGCATGGGCGTATGAGTTTGCCCGTCCGCTGCCCGACGACGGAAAACACCCTGAAATCACCGACCGCCTGAAAGGTGCGTTCCACTCTTCCGACCTCTGGTTCGTGTTCAAATCCCTCAAGCACTGCTGGCGACCTTGGACACAAGGCGACTGGGACCTCTCTGAGCGGATGCTCACGGCATGGACCAACTTCGCCAAATACGGTGATCCGAACGGCAAGGCGGAAGACGGTAAAAGCGGTGACAGCACCCAATGGACGCCATGCACCAGGGAGCATCCAGACTTCATGCTTTTCAAGCTTGACGCCGACAATCAGGACGACTCCAAGATGGGTACACCCATCAAGGCGCAATGACAAGAATGAGTGAGAAACATTGAGAACGTGGGATGAACTAAGTAACAATGAAAAGGGGCTGTGTCTTGATTGAAGGGCACAGCTTTCTTACAGCCGTCATGCCCACTGACGGCAAAAGAAGCCATTTCCGCACTCAGCAATGAGGCGTGAAATGGCTTCAATTATAGGTGGGATTCAGGTTAATGCATCATAAGCCGGCATCGATTAGCGTGCGGAGCTGCTGGATGCCCTGATGGTTATTGTCGAGCGCCTCCACCTCAGACAGGTATTTCTGTCCATGCTCCCAATCGCCAAGTCCGAAACTGCCCAGCGCCAGCATGTACTTGCAGTGGATGACGTTCTTCGTATCGAGGGAATCGTCCCATATCAGCATGTCGGGAAGCGAAACTGCAAAATAGTCCATTTTCTGCTGCTCAAAGATATGCTGCTTGCCGTAGTTGATGAGTTTGTGGAAACGGCTGCGGGCTTCATCCTCACGTCCCAGTCTGCGGAGCGCCAGACCCTGATAGAATATTTTGTCGGGTTTCGCATCGTTATAGTACTGTGCGGCGGCAGGCTCCAGATTACCGGCTGATGCCTTCTCCCACCACGACTGGGCTTGCTCCTTGTCTCCCTTCATATCGTATGCCACGCCGAGCAGGAAGTGGAAGTCGTTCTCCTGTGCGCCGAACAGCTTGCCTTCTCCCAGATGAGGAGGATACGACAGACATTCGGTGAGCAGTCGTGCCGCCGTTTCTGCGTCTTTCTTCACAAGCGCCTGCTTGGCCAGTTCCACGCGGCAAATCTGGTATTGAGCCGACACTTTGCCTTCACCCCCCTCCCACGGATGGAAGCGGTGGGCATCGAGTTTCCGCATGGCTTCTTCATAACGGCCCAACTGGTTGAGCAGTGTGATTTCCTCCAGCACGAGGTCGTCGCGCCGCTGAATCAGGGCTGGGTACTGCCTCAGGAAATCCAGACGCTCCTGATGAGAGTGGTGCAGACGCTTGTGGAGTTGGTCAAGTTCCATGAACACCCGCTCATCGTCCGTGTCGAGTGAAAAGGCCCGCTTCATCATCTGCAGCGCATTTTCCTCTTCCCCAAGTTTATTGAAGGCACCGAGCGCCAGATTGCGCCACACAGTGGAATAAGACGGATCCTTCTGAGAGGAAAGGAGCCAGTTCTCCATCGCCAGGTCGTACTGACGAGCAGCATAATAAAGACAGCCCAGCAGATAAGGCGCATGTGCGTCGGCAGGACAAGATGCTTTCGCCGCATTCAGCGCCACCACATCCTCCGGACGGTTAGGGAAGCAATAGGCGATGTCGCAGTGCGATGCCTCATCGTAACGACCCATATAATAATAAGTCATAGCCGTGAACGCACCTTCTTCAATGGCTTTCTGCCAAATGGCACAAGCCTCATCTTTCAGTCCGGCACCTTGATAGTCGAGAGCCAGTTCATCATAATTCTGGCTGCATCCGCGGAGCATCTCCACCATCTCTTCCAGCACATGCTCGTCATGCGTCAACAGATACTGCTCATAACGGCATCCATAGTTGAAGCGGTCGAACGCCAACGACTCTTCAATGAGATGGAGGGCTTCGTCTTTCCGTCCCATCTTGCGCAGCACCGCTGCTTTCAGGGCACGTGCCTTATGGTTGTGCCAGTTGTTCTGCAGGCAGCGGTCAAGTTCATCGAGGGCATCCTCAAGACGCAGGTCTGCCACCGATATCTTGGCAGCCTCGAAATAGCCGGCATCAGCCCAGGCTTTGTTCCATGTGGATTTCCAGAACAGCTCGTAGGCTTCCTGGAGCTTGCCTTGATATTTCAGTGAGAGGGCGAGGTTGTAGAACGGCTCGCCGTCGTAGGGGTTAGGATTCCGCTTCTGCGACAACTTCACCGCCTTGCGCAGATAGGACTCTGCACGGTCGAACCGCCCTTTGCGGATGAACCACAGCCCCATGGCGTTCAGGCAACGGATATCGTCCGGGTCGCGTCTCAAAGCTTCCTCGTAGTAGTCGGTAGGCAGCCAGGTGGCATGGCGGTACTGTTCCAGATGCAGACCGGTGAGATAGAGTTGCTCGTTGGTCTTCACATCCTGCGGAAGGAGGGCAGCCTCGGCACTGTCGGGAATCGGGCGGATCTCATCGGGTTCGGCATGCCAGCAGAGCACTGAACGTTCGCCATAGACAAATGTCTTGCGGATTTCAAGGGTCAGGCTGTTGAAAGGGCAGCCTTCCACAGTCACATCCTCAGTCAGCACCATCTCTGGTCCGACGCTCTGCTCCCGGTCATAATACACCTCACTTTCATCGCTCCTAAGCACGACACGCACATTTTGGGCGGAGGTGGCAAACAGCTTGAACCGGACTTTTCCGTCAGAGACTGGCTCCACGTTCAGCAGGAAGTCCTTCGAGGCTTCCTTCACCACGCCTAACTCGCGGTAAGGCATGAAATACTGGGTGAACTGCTTCTCTTCGTAAGGCATCAGCCAGCTGAAATCGGGCTGGTTCTCGGTATAGACACCTGCCATCAGCTCAATGTAGGGACGGAAGCCCTTGCGGTGGATATTCCAGCGGGAGGCTTCCTCCTCACTGACCTCATCGGTGAGGTTGCGGTCCCAAGCCCGTCCGAAGTCGCCGTTGCCCCATGTCCACTGCTTCTTTCCTGGAGAATAGTGATGGCTCGCCACATGCAGCATTCCGGCTTGTGTATCATTCTCATAGCCTCCCTCAAAGTTGTAGCGGGAGTTCACACCCATATAACTCGTCGGAACCGGAATGTTGCGGTAGTTGGATATATCAACTCCCGATGAATAGTCCATTTTGTAGTAAGTGCCCGTGGCGATTGGGAAGGAGCTGACGGCACGCTTGCCATGGTCGAACACCGCATTGATGTCGGGTGGGAACACCGACTGATACTGGTCGTTCACCTCCACGGCAGGATTGGCCCACCAGAGGAAAGTCTGCGGCACATCTGTTCGGTTGTAGAGCACACCGTGGATTTCCAGGTATGCGCAGCCGGGGCGAAGGGTGAAACCTGCCATTCCTTTCTGATGGAACATCTTCTCCATCTCACTCACCCACACCGTCACCGAACCATCCTGGTTGTCCTCGATGCAGGTATCGACCGGCATGAAGGTGGACGGACGGTGATGTTGCGGCCAGTTGAACTCAATGCCACCGCTGATCCACGGACCGGCCAGCCCCACCAAGGCGGGCTTCACCACATGGTTGTAGTACACGAAATGGCGTTGCTTGATTTTGTCGTATGCCATCTGCACCCTGCCTCCCAACTCAGGGAGCACCATCACCTTGATGTATTCGTTTTCCAACCAGATGGCCTGATAGGTCTTGTCTTCTTTTTTGTCACTTATCGTCTCAATCACCGGATAAGGATACACCACTCCGCTTGAACCCTGATACACACGTTTCTCAAGGAACATCGGGTTCTTTTCCGGCTTTCCCACTTCATAGGTAGGGATAGTCACCAAGTCTCTCCATGCTTTTACCATAGCATTCTATTCTTTTTCTTTAGGGAATTATCAGTTGGTCAGTTCTTTCTCCAATTGTTCCAGACTCTTGCC
>OMUD01000044.1 GCA_900314125.1 uncultured Prevotellaceae bacterium
TAGAACTGAGATGTTCCCACCTGCTCGCCAGCGCATGCGTCAACAGCTTCGCCTTCGCCCACCTGGAAGGTGATGCCGGTAGCAGGAGCAGCAGCGCCATCCTTCATGCGAACACGTGTCCAAGCTGTCACATTATAAGTCTTGCCTGGTTTCAGTCCAGTCACAGTGGCCTGGAGTGGGTTGGCTGCGAGAGACTCACCATTAGCCACCCAGTACTCGAAGAACGGCACCTTGAAGTTGGTTCCGTCGCTCTCACCCTCCACACTCCATGTGTTGATGTAGAGGCTGGTGGTGTAGTCTTTGCATTGAGTTCCACCAATGGTCCAAGCAGAAGCGAGGAAGTCATCCACAATCAGAGAGTTGTCATGCCATCCTGCAATCAGGTGAGGATTCACCACCTTCTCGGTGAGAGTGCCTTCGTTGTACTTGGCGAGGTAAGCGTCAGCAGCAGCCTTGTAGGTGTCGTAAGCTTCCTGTGTGTAAACGTTGGTGCTCTCCATGAGTTCATACATGGCGTCGATAGCCGGCTTGTTGTCGATATCGAGCTTAGCCTGATTGATTGGAGCGGTGAGCTTTTCGATAGCTTCGTTGAGCGCAGCCTCTTCCATCGGCACTTCCTCAGTCTCGGTGTATGCAGTGTTGAGCGCCGTAGCAGTTGGTTCGCTCACGTTCTCAGTAGTGCTGAGTTCCTGAGCTTCCTGACGCAGTTTCTCAAGAGATTCCACGAGGGCTCCGAACTTCACCTCATTGATATCTGCATCCGGTCCGTAGTAAGTAAGTACGAAATTATCCCAGATACACCAGAGGTTGGTGTTGTTCTCGAGTTTTGCACCCACGGTGAGTTCACCGTCAGCCTCCAGCTTGAGATAGATAGGTTCTGCCTGGTATTTTCCAGCAGTGAACGATACAGAAGCATCAGACATGCTGTTTTCGGCACCAGTCTTGAGTGGGAATGCAGAAGTCTGGTCGTTGAGGTAGAATACCGGGAGGTTCTCCTCGTCGGAGCCGTCCTGACGATAGAATCCCTGAGCCTCGAGTTTGTAGAGACCAGCTGGAGCGTTTGCAATCTTCTGGCTGAGGTTGAATTGAGAGTGGAAAGACTCCATGCAGTTGTTGACGTTGTTACCATTGATGTTGTAGTTGGTGGCATTCTCCATCTTCCACACACCCGTCCAGTTGTTTGCAGAACCAGTCATGTTACGGTTGTTGCGTCCGAAGTTGGCGTCGAGAATCATGAATGTGGCATCCACAGGTTCATCTTGTGTAGCATCAGCCAAAGATGCCCATACCTGCTCTTCGCTGAAGATGAGCCACTGTGCGTTCTCAGACTCAGCAGCCAAGTTCTTTCCGAGCACGGTAGATGTGCCGTCGTATCCGTAGTAATTGGTTCCGTTGGCAATTGTGTAGGCATAGATTGGCTGAGTTTCCTCGTCATCCAGATATCCATAAGGCTCTTCCACACGTGTGATGGTGAGCGCTACAGGATTTCCGTTATCCATGTAATCGCCATTGAAGTAATAAGCAGTACCGCCGTTGCTTACCTGAGTCTCCATCTTGTAAGTGCCATCCTCATTCTTAATGAGGGTTACATATTCAGGATGCTTGATCAAAGAAGCACGTGTACCCCAGTCATTGCCAGCACCCCAGAAGAGGTCAGAAGCCGTGTTGAACAGATAGTACTTGCCATCTGCGAAGTCCACAGGTTCTGGAGTTGGTTCAACCTCCTCCTTGTCAGGAGTAGCAGCCGTTTCGTCGGCATCGCCCATACGGGTGAGTGTCCAAGCACCGATTGGACAGTAGTCGCTTGGCAGTCCTTCAGTCTTCGACAGACCGATGGTCACAGATGCGCCATCCTCAAACACGTTGAAGAGGAGTTCGTTGTTGTAGTAACCAGCGATATACCAAGCGCGAGAGTCATCAGCAGAGTTCGGCACGAACTTGCCATTGTCGAGCTTCACATCCTTACCGCTCACATCCACGTCGGTAGCACCTTCAGAGAGGTTCATCACCTTCTTGGAGTACTTGTTCTCCTCAGTGGTGTTGTTGGCATAGAACGTAAGTTCTTTCTCGAGTTCAGTACCTGCGGCAATCTTCGCCTTCTCGTCGTCGAGCGAACCTGCCCGATAGAATGCATTGACGGTGAGTTTGTAGAGACCAGCTGGCACGTTTTCAAGGGTCTGGCTCACTTCGAACGCCGCATTGCCATTGTAAGTGATGAGGTTCATCGGAGCCTCATACGTACGAGGCTTGAATGCGTTCTCAGAGTAGGTCCAGTTCTCATATCCGTTCTCCAGATAAGCCGGGTTCTTGATGAGCTCGGTCATATCCTTCGGTCCCACAGGCTCAGTCCATTCTGTGATGGTCCAAACGCCATGGTTGGCTGCCGTCTTGTTTGCCCAAACTTGCGAGCCGGCGGTAGTGTTATCGAGGCCGAGCAGACCTTTGGCACCCTGGATGGTGTACTCATCGTCAGCCACCATGTTGAAGTTGAGCACGTATGCCTCAGCCACGTTTTCTGTAGAAGTGATAGTCCAGTTGTTATCTGTGGTCTTGAAGATGAAGGCTTCAACCTCAGTCTCATCCTCCTTCTTCACCTTGCTGCTGATGGCCCATCCGCCATCCACTTTGGTGAAATAGACAGCGGCATCCTTCTCAATCACCACTTTGCCCTCGATCACGCAGAGGTTGCCTTCAGCGGTCTTGTTAGCCACAGCGTAAGGCTGTCCTGCAACAGGTTCGTTGAGCTTCACGCTTGCCACAGCTGCATCGACTTCTTCCTTCGACTTAGCCACTTCGACAGCAGCCTCAGCCTCGAGGATAGAAGACTCGTCATAGAGGAAGAGGTTGTCGCCGGTTGGCAACTTCTCGAGTTTTTCAGTAGCCTCTTTCTTGGCGATTTCGAGCATGATCTCGTCTGCCACTTCCTTCGAAATCTCATAGAGTTCGAATCCGTCGAAGTTTGAGTTTGCATTCCAACCCATGCGAACACCTACGTAAGGGTTTCCAGCCTCAGCCTGGAACACATATTCCGTCTTCGACCACTCTGTAGCCGTGTTGCCAGCTCCCTGTGGCCATTCAAATGCCTTGATGACACCAGTTTCAGTGGCTGCGTCCGACATCTTGAAGAGTGCGTTGTAGTTAAAGTTGTTGGCATCCGGAGCCTTACCGCTGGTATAGACAGCGAAATAATAGTAAGCACCTGGTGTCACCGGCACAGATTGACGAATGGTTTTCTCGCTGCCCACACCAGCACCATTGGTGGTGATGAAGGCACCTCCGTCGAATCCGCCCTCGGTAGCGAGCGTGAAGTTCTCCGGCAGCGCGTCGGTGGTATATCCAACGGTCTTCCATCCCGTCACACCTTCTGTGAATGAAGGGTTGGCGATGAGGTTCTCACTCTCAGCTGTGTACTTCTCTCCATCGTAAGTAAACTCAGCCGGTACGACTTCCTTGACGCTTGTAGCGACGAAATAGACGTAGTTGACACCACTGCTGGTGGTCATGTACATCTCATATCCAACGACCTTCACTTCCTTGCCGTCGAGCTCAGCAACGTCCTCCATTGGTTTCACAATGGCGCCCTGTGCTTCTGTGCCATCCACAACGATGTTGTAGTGAGTTCCAGAGATTTTCAGTGTACCTTTGAAAGAAGCCAGCTTGCGGGTCTTCACACCTCCGTCGGCAACAACAGCGTCGAAGTCAGCAGCAGCGAGTGCCACAGCGGCGCTCTTGTCAGCCTCACCGTCGCCAAGCTCAGTAACCGCAGCGGTATTCGTAAGCTGAATGGCTCCACCATACAAAGCAGTCTTACCAATCATGCGCACTTTCTTACCTACAGCAAGTGCATTGGAGTTGTTGAAATAATAAATGTAGTCAGTACCATCATAGATGACAGCACCATTTGCGGCAGAAGCCACAACAGTGCCTTCAATCATCACTTCAGTGCCTTTCTCGGCTGCATGAGCTTCGGCGATGGTGCTCTTGGTCATCTTCGTGTAAGTGGCAGAAGCGATATCACTGAGAGCCTCACCCTTGACAGCAACAGCCTTGACGGTTGTGGTCTCGGTGATTTTGAATGGTTCAGTATATTTCGTGCTTTCAGCAGTAGGGTCTGTACCATCAGTCGTGTAATACACGTCGTCGTCGGACGTGATGGTCACAGTGAACTCATCTGCGAAAGACGTAGCGGCAGGAAGGATTGGTTTCACAACCGCATCCGCAGCCACTTGTTTCCAGAGTGTGACAGGCGTCTGAGCAGTCGCATAGCATGCAAAACGTTCAGAGCCTTTACTTTTATTGTACTGCAGGCTGCGCGTTTCATCAGCCACATTGAGAATAATGGCGTTTCCGTCGGCATTGAATGCGACCGTCCATGAGCTGTTGGCATCCACCGCATCGCTCACAATCAGGGAATTGCCTGATTTCCAGCAGAGATAGTTGCCATCCGCATCCTGAAAAGTGAAGGAGCCATCGGCCGATCCCTTCACGACAGTGAGCGGAGCCAAACCAGCTGGTGCATCTGTATATGCCTCATAAGCTCCAAACGTCTTTCCTGAAACGATGCCGTTATATTCCACCGCAATGGTTCCATTATCCACGGTCAGCAGCACGACATCTCCCTCAGCGACAGTCGTGGCTTTCTCATACGATGCAGCGTAGGAGAAAGTGGAGAGCAAAAGTGCTAAAATCGAAAGTAGGAACTTTTTCATACTTTGTTAATCAGTTTAGTTATCTGCGTCTTCGGCTTGTCTGCGCAGTTGTTTTTCATTTTTAAGGTTTTTGCCGCCAGTGCAAGCCGTTTAAGCCTTCCAGTCTGAGTGGTAAAACCACAGGCGGCATGAGTTTCATTTCTTCAGTCCTTCTTTTTAAAATTAGTCAGTTTATAGTTGTTAGTAAAAGATATAATTAGTCGTATTATTCAGATAATCAACAATTTGCCAAACATACCTCAGCATTTCTCTGTTATTTAGCGATTGATTTATCCCCTTATTTCAAAGCACGATTTAAAGTTGGGTGAAGGTTCGGCAGAGTTGAATGCGTAAAAGTACAAAAAAAAATTGGAATGACAAAAATCATTCCAAAAAAAATATTTATATGTTGGTTTCCTGTTTGATTTATGCTATACGTCGATGGTTTTCAGTTCGATGAAACTGAGCCGACCGTGACGGATAGGGAAAGTGACGTCATAGCGTGAGCG
>OMUD01000025.1 GCA_900314125.1 uncultured Prevotellaceae bacterium
CTCAACAACAATCAAGTATTTGCTGTTATCACTACCCACTTTCAAAATCTGAAACAATATGCTCAGGAAACAAACGGAATTGTCAATGCAGCCATGCTTTACGACAGGAATGAAATGCGGCCACTGTTTCAACTTAGAATTGGTAATCCCGGCTCGTCTTTTGCTGTGGAAATAGCAAGGAAAATCGGGATTCCACAAGATGTGATTAAAGAAGCGGCAGAGATTGTTGGAAATGATTATATTTCATCAGACAAATACATACAGGACATCATACGCGACAAGCGGTATTGGGAAAACAAACGAAACGAGATCCATCAGAAAGAGAAGAAAATGGATCAATTAATGAACCAGTACGAACAAGATGTGGATAAATTAAAGGAAGAAAAGAGGAAAATAATCTCAAAAGCAAAAGAAGAAGCCAAAAGCCTGCTCAACAACTCTAACTCTATCATTGAAAGGACAATTAAAGAAATCAAAGAAGCGCAGGCGGAAAAAGAGCAAACAAAACTTGTAAGAAGCGAGTTGGAATCTTTTAAACAAGAAATGGATGCAAAAGCCGATGATGAATTGGAAGCGTACATCCAACGTAAAGTGGAATCCATAAAGAACAGAAAGAAAAGGAAAGAAGAACGAAAAGCTAAACTTCTAAATGAAAAGATTCCACAAAACACTAATCCGATTATTAAAGATGCTCAAACTATAGAATTCAAAGATGGTGATTTCGTTAAACTAAAGGATCAACAAACAATAGGAAAGGTATTGAAAATCAGCAATAAGGAAGCTCTTGTTGCATTCGGAGGCATACAAATGAATGTGAAATTGCGTGATTTAAAACCATCTGCTCCACCACCGCCAGAAAAAAAAGCGACCACCTTTGTCAGTAAGCAAACTCAGAACAACATACGTGAAACCACTTTGAATTTCAAATCAGAAATTGATGTGCGGGGAATGAGAGCTGAAGAAGCTATTCAGGCAATCACATATTTCGTGGATGACGCAGTGGTTGCATCCGTCCATCGATTGAGGATACTGCATGGAACCGGCAACGGCATTCTCCGCACTGTGATCAGGCAATATCTATCCACCGTAAAGAATGTTGTCTCAACAAAAGACGAATTGCCTCAATATGGAGGTTCAGGAATAACGATTGTGGAATTGGAATAAAAAAAGAAGGAGATGTTTATCTCCTTCTTTTCTTTTTCTTACCTTTCCTAAAGAATGATGTGACCTTTTTGGTCCATACTATGCCTCGATATGCAAGAAGGGCATAACTGATAAGTTTGTTATAATCAAGTTTTGAGCCATGAGCTGTCTGGACTTTGGGCATAAAACTCAATTTGGCATTTTCTTTCAAGGAAACGCCGGATGACTGCAATTCCTTCAAAAGACGCTCTTTCTCGCGCCGGATATCACTTCTTGAACGTATTCTGTATTCTTCCATTTCAGCCACCTTTTTTAAAAAGTATATTAGATATAAACTTTATTACTGGATTTTCTATCAACACTTTTTTCAGCAGCACTATCAATGCGCAGATAAACAGAAGTGAGAGGGCAATGATGGCATAACTTAGGACAGGATCATTTGTCTTGGAAAGCAGACAGTGGTATAAAGCCATACAAAGGCAGAAAACAGCTATTGCTGACAATGATATCACAACAATTATCAAGATCACTCCTGTCAAGATGGATGAACCTTTGTCCAAAAGTTCCATCTTAGAATAATCCTTGACCAATTGAACGACCTTCTTACTGTCGTCGATTGTTTTTGCAATATCTTCGTTTTGATAATCAGCCATTGAGTACAACTTTACTTTAATGAAAGATTATGCGTCAAGCGCGTCAACAACTTCAGAATCTTTCAAATCCTCTACCAGGTCGTCAAGATCTTTCTTTTTCAGTCTCACGCCATACTTTGAAAGGATGTCGGAAATCTTTTGTCTTTGAATTGAACCTTTTTCTGGAGCAAAAAGCAATGCAATGCCTGCACCCAAAACTGCACCTCCTACAAGAGCTGCAACTACGCCTTTTGTGTTACACATAATATAAATAATTAAGAGTTAATGACTTTGGAAGTAAAAATACTCCCTTTTAATAATTCACATTTCAAAAATACAACTTTTTAGATGTAATAACAAATAAATCACCTTTTTTTTAACATAATTTTATGGTAGGATTTGACAAAATCCAACAAACAGCGATTACCATCATCTAAATCGTAAAAACAATATAACTGACAAACTTTGGCAAACAATAAATATAACGCACTTTAACAATTTTTTTGTATGGTTATTTTGTCAAATCAATTTAAAAATGTAAATTCGCATAAAATATAACAATTAAAATTAATTAGTCATGAAAAAATCATTATTATTAGGATTAACTGTTTTTGCAGCCATTTCTCTTGTTGGCTGTAAGTCAAAAGAAAACGCCTATAAGAAAGCGTATGAGAAGGCAAGACAAGACATTACTGTTGTCACACCGGTAACTACAACTCCTGTAACAACTGAAACGACTCCGACAACAACTCCAACTAATGAGTATGACAATACTTACAACACTTACAACACATACAACAATCAAAACACTGAAGCCAATAACAACTACAACAACTACAGCACAGCAAATGTGAAACGCTACTGTGTGATTATTGGTTCTTTCGAAAGTACTGAAGGAGCAGAGCGCAGACGTCAGGAAGTTATCAACGACGGATATGGAGCAGCAAAAATAATCCCGGGTGGACTCGGATACAGAGTTGTCGCCACTTCATTCAGCGATCTCCAAGCTGCCAAGAGTTCAAGAAACACCCTTATCAAAAAATATGATGGTGCTTGGATTCTTGATACTCAGAAATAATTTTGAATTAAAAATAATCAAGCAGGTGGGATTACACAATCTCACCTGTTTTTTTTAAATACAAAAAAGTGGGATGCCATTGTTTGACATCCCACTTTTTTTAAAAAAAAGAATCTATTAATCATTCTCTGGACGCAATTTACGAACGGTCTCTCCAGCGCGCCACATTTCGCTGTCATGAAGTGCTGCCAATTCTTTTTCAAGACCAACACGATAGTCAGGTTTTGAGTTTGCATCAATAGAGATTTGAGCCTCATTACCCGTCTTAACGCTATTATACAATTTCTCAACAACTGGTTTGATGGCATCGTGGAACGGACCCATCCAATCAAGCGCACCACGCTGAGCTGTGGTGGAGCAGTTTGCATACATCCAATCCATACCGTTCTTTGCAAAAAGCGGCATCAAGGACTGAGTAAGTTCTTCTACTGTCTCATTAAACGCTTCAGAAGGGGTGTGGCCATTCTCACGAAGCACTTCATACTGTGCAAGGAGAAGTCCTTGGATAGCTCCCATCAGAGAGCCGCGTTCACCTGTCAAATCTGAGGTGGCCTCACGCTGGAAAGTAGTTTCAAAAAGATATCCTGAACCAATACCAATACCGAATGCGAGAACCTTTTCTGTAGCTTTGCCACTGGCATCTTGATAAACTGCATAAGAAGAATTCAAGCCACGACCTTCAAGGAACATCGTGCGGAGAGAGGTTCCAGAACCCTTAGGGGCAACCATAATCACATCCACATCTTTCGGAGGAACAACGCCTGTGCGGTCATTCCATGTGATAGCAAAACCATGTGAGAAATAAAGTGTCTTGCCTGGAGTGAGATAAGGTTTGATTTTTGGCCAAAGCTGCATCTGAGCGGCATCAGAAAGAAGCATACAGATAATTGTACCTTTTTCTGCAGCCTCCTCAAGAGAGAAAAGTGTCTCACCCGGTTTCCAACCATCAGCCACAGCCTTCTCATAAGTCTTTCCCTGACGTTGTCCAACAATTACGTTGAAACCATTGTCACGCAAATTGCATGCCTGACCAGGACCTTGAACACCATATCCCAATACGGCGATTGTCTCGTTCTTCAACACCTCACGAGCTTTCTCCAATGGGAACTCCTCACGGGTCATTACCTCTTCGATAACGCCACCAAAATTCATTTTTGCCATTTTACTTATAATTTAAATATGTTAATAAAAAAATTGTATCCGATTATTTAAAAAATAATTTACATCTGACCAATGTATTCATTTGAGATAAAGTACTGTCTGAATCATCTTTTCTTCCACGAACTTCAACCTCATAAACATCATCATCTATTTTCTTTTTATATAGAGACAGGATGTCTGAATAGTAACTCTCTGACATATAGGCAATCTCAATCCTCGACATGTTACGCCCATTTTCATAATCACTCATGGGAAAAAGATCCATGATATGTTCTATGTATTTAATACTATTCACATGCCCGTTTAGGTCGATGTCTGAATATTCAGATTTAATATCTTTCACCCAGCAATCATTGTCAAGGGGCTTCACCCTACCCTGTTTACGGATTGGACATTCTTCTTCAGGGGCAAGAAAACCGCCAAAATCGTCGCCATACATCTGCTCCAAATTCTGTGGTTCTCTAGTTGTGTAATCTATCAAGGCCCAAATGCTCCTTGCATAACCATATACCTTGCCATCAGCTCCTTTAATTGAAAAATTTCTATCAGTAAACAACCTATAGATATTTTCAATCCATGTACAGACATTGACTGTATCCCAAACAACCGGCATCTCAAATATCTCAACGCATAAGCGCGATAAAACCCATGTGCAATTCTCAGAATTAACATTGTACATCCCAAAACCACGGTTTTTGGCATGTAATTCAGCAGCATTGAGCAATGTCTTGCCCAAAGACATCCAACTCCATCTTTTAGCGAAATCAGTGTTGAATGGATCTACTTTTATGCTTAATGTCTGCTTCTTGCTACTCTCCATCTAACTCGGACCTTTCAATTTCACGTTTGGCCAAATAAGTATCAAGTTTCTCCACCCTACTTTTCGTGATGCAAATGCGTCCAGAACGTACAAACTGCAAGACAGCACCAAGTCTATTCAGACTTTCATAGAGCGAAAGGATGTCGTCGGTTATTCCAGTTTTTTCCACTGTGGCATAAGTTGGGTTAACCTCAACTATCTGGGCATCATGCAAACGCACAGTTTTACTTACTTCATTGTTTTCGAGCATCACCTTCGTGGAAATTTTTATCAAAGATGTCTCAAGAATGAATATTTCAGAATCAGTGTAGTAATTTGCCTGAAGGACCTCAATCTTTTTCTCCATTTGTTTTGTCAACATCTTGGCCATCTCTTCATCACAATAGCAAGTGATGTTGAATTTATGAACGCCTGGAGTGGACGAAGCACAAACATTCAAACTTTCAATGTTTACCTGACGGCGGGTGAAGACAGCTGTTATCTGACTCAACAAACCCGGAGTGTTTTCTGAATAAATCAGAAACGTGTACAATGTCTCATTCTCATGATCATTACTCTTCGTCTCACATCGGCCACACTGATTGCAGTCATTATATTGGTCTGACATATTTATCAACTTTTTTCTTTATTTCCTGTATATAATATTATAGGATGAACCTCGGGACTGAAAACAAATCAATTTGATTTCATTATAATTCCAATAGCATCTCGTCAACATTAGCACCTGGAGGTGTCATTGGCAAGACATTATCTTCTTCCTTCACTGCACACTGAAGCAGATAAGCTCCTTCTGTGTGAAGCATTTCTTCAATGGCAGAATCAAGATCACCGCGATTAACTACTGTTCGTGACGGAATACCATAGGCTTCAGCAATCTTTTCAAAATCAGGATTGAGCATTGG
>OMUD01000110.1 GCA_900314125.1 uncultured Prevotellaceae bacterium
GCATCTGACAGGAAAAGAATCCATAGAACTAACCCGGATGCGGCACTCCGAGGGGGAATGACAGAACTCAAGGGTGTAATGCATTCAAAAGCATCTATATTTCAGAAAAAATCAGTATATTTGCCCTCATAACAAATAAACTTCACTTAATAAGGAAGATATAAATCGCCAAAAAGTTGTATTTGCAGAAAAAACGCACCACCAAGTGGCTTGCAGCAGAAATCGGAAAAGCCCCTGCAACCATTTCAAAATGGAGCAGCAACACTACACAGCCGAGGCTGGATGCGTAGCGTGATTTATCAAATGCTTTGGAGGTCAATATCCAAGAGCTGCTAGTTCCAACCCATGTAAACAAATAATCATCTATATGACAGCAGACGAACTTCGCAACGAGTTAGGCGGTCTGATTTGGAAGACCGCAACCAACCTCGTTCATGGTGGCAAGGTATCACCCGTCCAGTTTATGGACTTTATGCTTGGTAGCTTGTTCTACCGATTTATCTCTGAGGATGTGATTGACTACTGCAATAAACTGATGAAAGATGCAGGAGTGCCGAATCCAGACTATGTGAATATGTCAGATGAAATGGCAGAGAATGCCAGAAACCAGATTATTAATGCTAAAGGGTTCTTTATTTTGCCATCGCATCTGTTCATAAATGTGGCAAACAAGGCTAAGAACGACCCTGAACTCAACACAACACTTGCCAACAATTTCCGAGCTTTTGAAGAAAGTGCCATAGGTACAGCTAGTGAGACTGATGTGAAAGGCTTGTTTGCCAACTTTAACACCAATGATCCGGGACTTGGTGGTACAGTTGCCGAGCGTTGCGAACTCCTGACCACCCTTCTGGAGAGTGTGCGTGACCTTGAATTTGCAAAATATCAAGATTCTGGTCTTGATGTGTTCGGAATCTGCTACGAGCATCTTATCAAAATGTATGCTCTTAACTCCGGGACTAAGGGCGGAGAATTCTATACCCCTGCCGAGGTGAGTTTCCTGCTTGCAAAGATTGCAGCCAGTGGGCGCACATCGGTCAACAAGGTCTATGACCCTGCATGTGGCAGCGGTTCGTTGCTCCTGAAGTTCAAGGAGATACTTGGCACAAAGAATGTTATTGATGGCTTCTTCGGTCAGGAAATCAATCTGAAGACCTATAATCTCTGCCGTATGAATATGTTCCTGCACAACGTCAACTACGACCATTTTGACATTCAGCAGGGCGATACATTAAAGAATCCTCGTCATGCCGACGAAGAGCCTTTTGATGCCATCGTTTCAAATCCTCCTTACTCGACACCTTGGGATGGTCCAAACGACCCAACACTCATCAATGACCCACGCTTCTCTCCTGCGGGCGTTCTTGCTCCTGCCAGCAAAGCCGACCTTGCCTTCACTATGCACATGCTATCATGGTTGTCAACAGAAGGCACAGCTGCCATCATCGAGTTCCCGGGTGTGCTCTATCGTGGTGGTGCAGAGCAGAAGATCCGCCAATATCTGGTGAGTAACAACTATGTAGATACGGTCATCCAACTTCCTCTGAATCTTTTCTTTGGTACGTCCATCGCTACTTGTATCATAGTCTTGAAGAAGAACAAGCCAGACAACCGGGTATGCTTCATTGACGCAAGCAATGAGTTTGTACATGAAGGCAATAAGAACAAACTAAGTGACGAGAATATCGAAAAGATATATGATGTTCAGTTCAATAAAACAGAAATTGAATACTTTAGCAAGGTTGTGACCACGCCAGAGATAGAGGCACAGAAGTATAATCTAACAGTTTCAACCTATGTTGAGAAAGAAGACACAAGTGAAGAGGTCGATATTAACGAATTGAACGAACGTATCGCACGTATCGTGGCTCACCAAAATGTTTTGCGCAAAGAGATAGATGAACTTGTAAAAACATTGTAAGATATGGAAAGTATAGAACAAATGATAAAGAGGCTTTGCCCGGAGGGGGTAAAATATGTAAAACTTGGAGATATTTGTGAAATCAAAAGAGGTGTAAGAGTTGTAAAAAAACAGCTTGGTGATGGTGCCGGTTATCCTGTCTATCAAAATAGCCTTACTTCTTTAGGCATGTACGAATCAAGTAATAGAAAGCCAGGAACAACTTTTGTTATTTGTGCAGGTGCTGCTGGAGAAATAGGATTTTGCAATAGTGAGTTTTGGGCAGCAGATGACTGTTCATCTGTAGAAAGCGAAGTGCTTGCTGACAAATTCATCTATTATTACCTGATGACTCAACAAAATAAACTTAAGTCACAGGTAAGAAAGGCAAGTGTACCACGTTTATCTCGCGATGCAATTGAAAACCTTTCAATTCCTCTCCCACCATTGGAAATTCAAAATCGCATAGTTGAAGTTCTCGACAAGATGACTACGCTTACAGCGGAGCTGGAAGCGGAGCTGGAAGCGGAGCTGGAAGCACGCAAGCAACAATACGAGTATTATCGCAACAAGTTGCTGACATTCAATAAATTAGGGGGGGGGTAAGCAAGTGACATGGAAGAAAATCAGCAAGATAGGAACAGTTATGAGAGGTAAACGATTGACCAAAAAGATGCTATCAGAAGAGAATAAATATCCTGTCTATCATGGAGGCCTTAGTCCAATTGGGAAATATTCAATGAAGAATAGAAATGCAAATACTGTCATGATAATAAATGTAGGAGCTTCAGCTGGAACCGTAGGCTTTTGTGATACGGATTTCTGGTCATCTGATGGGTGTTTTTGTTTGGATTTAAATAATTCTGTAATGCCAAAGTATGTCTATTACGCATTAGCCATCAAACAACACCTAATTCAGTCACGCGTCCGTAAGGCAGGAATCCCTACTTTAGATGCAAGTGCAGTAGAAGATATTAATATTCCAGTTTTCCCATTAGAAGAACAAGCCCGCATAGTTTCCATCCTCGACCGATTTGAAGCCCTCACTACCGATTTGCAGAATGGCTTGCCTGCGGAGATTGAGGCTCGCCGTCAGCAATATGAGTATTATCGCAACAAATTGCTGACATTCGATGCAGCATAACGGGAAGAGTGTTATTTCTATTAGAAACGAAAAGAACATTAGGAACGATAGTAACGTTAAGAACGCAAATAACAATAGAAAACTAAAAACAAGAAAATAATGGGAGTAAAGATTGGTTCTACCGCCGGCTATATGTATATGGATATGTGGGTGCTGGCAAGCATTATCCAGTTGGGGACGTTCAGTTTCTGCCGACGGTTTCTCAACCAAAAGAATGATCCGTGTGGGAGACTGTTTGACCAAATGACCCAAGCAGCTCGTTCTGGTCAGGCAAATATAGCCGAAGGGGTATCGCGCCACCAGACCTCTATAGAGACTGAGATGAAGCTGGTGGATGTGGCACGCGCCAGTATCAACGAACTTAGCAACGATTTCTCGTTTATCCTCATGGCAAACAAGCAAGTGGCTTGGCGCAACAACGACCCCAATAGCATTGCCATAAGAGGGATGAAGCCCGATATGCCAAACTATGGCGAAGACATAATGCACGACATGATGGAACACGTGCTCAAACAGAAAGAGCATTTTGACCCATGGATAGAGAATGATTTAACGACGGCTGCCAACACCCTATTGATACTTTGCTCAAGAGTGAACAGTATGGCTACCTGCTACCTTGAAGGCAGGCTCGCCACGTTCAAGCAGACAGGAGGCTTCGCCGAGAACATGACGAAAGAACGCATTGAGACGCAGCGGCAACAGAACATGGAAGAGGGAGCACCGAGGTGTCCAAAGTGCGGTGCACCGATGGTGAAACGCTATGTCAAACGAGGGAGCAACCAAGGCAAGGCGTTTTGGAGCTGCAGCAAATACACGGAAACGGGATGCAATGGGAGCAAAAGCATACCGAATCAATGAGGAACAAGAAGAACGTTCGTGACGTTAAGAACGTTAAGAACGAGAACAACGTGATTAACGTTAAGAACGTCAGGAACGTTAATAACGAAAAAAACCGACATGAATTACAACATACTTTCGGAAAACAACACCAGTACCGTTGTGGCTCACTATGAGCGTCAGGCAATGGTTGCAGATGAAGGCTATCAGACAGAAGCTGACTTAGAGCGATCATTCATAGAACAACTCCAGCGGCAAGGCTATGAATATGCCCAGATACACAATGAGGATGAACTCATCAACAATCTGCGCACGAAAATGGAGGAACTGAACAACTATCACTTCACAGACAACGAATGGAACCGTTTCTTCAAAACAGAGATAGCCTCTGAAGGAAAAGGGATAGTTGACAAGACGAGGACAATACAAAACGACTTTGTAAAGACCCTGAAGTGCGACAATGGCGAGGAAAAGAACATCTATCTGATAAAGAAGGATGATGTCCATGCCAACCGCACGCAGGTAATCAACCAGTACGAGGTGTGGAACGGTAAACGTCCAAACCGCTACGATGTCAGCATTCTTGTGAATGGCTTACCATTGGTACACATAGAGTTGAAAAAGCGTGGTGTAAGCATCAAAGAGGCTTTCAACCAGATAAACCGCTACGGGCGAGAGACATTCTGGGCAGGAAACGGATTGTTTGAGTATGTTCAGATATTCGTGGTGAGCAACGGCACACAAACAAAGTATTACAGCAATACTACTCGAGACAGTCATATCAATGAGATAAAAAAGGGAGGGAACAAAAATAAGCCCAAGACAAGCAACTCGTTTGAGTTTACCAGCTATTGGGCAGATGCCACTAATCAGGTGCTCAACGACCTTGTTGACTTTACCGCCACCTTCTTCTCCAGACATACGCTGCTCAATGTACTCACACGCTTCTGTGTGCTGACAGAACAAGATCTGCTTCTTGTGATGCGCCCCTACCAGATTGCCGCAACCGAAGCACTTCTGAACCAGATTGAACGTGCCCACAACATGAGGAAACAAGGCACAATAGATGCTTGCGGATATGTATGGCACACAACAGGCTCAGGCAAAACCCTGACCTCGTTCAAGGCAGCACAGTTGGCGACCAAATATGACTTCATAGATAAGGTCGTGTTTGTAGTTGACCGCAAAGACCTTGACTATCAAACCATGAAGGAATATGACCGATTTCAGAAAGGTGCTGCCAATGGTAACTCATCAACAAAAATACTGGAAGGACAGCTGAAAAACCCGAAGTGCAAGATTGTGATAACCACAATACAGAAACTCACATCTCTGATTAAGAGATTCCCAACGCATGAGATATTCGGCAAGAATGTTGTACTGGTGTTTGATGAGTGTCATCGCTCACAGTTTGGCGATATGCACGCTGCTATAGTCAAGAAGTTTAAGAAATACTACATCTTTGGTTTTACAGGCACACCTATCTTTGTTGAGAATGTATCTGGTGGCCGTGGCAACCTCAGAACAACGGATGATGTCTTTAGCAGAAGACTCCATACCTATACCATTGTTGATGCTATCCGTGACCACAATGTACTCCCATTCCGTGTGACATACGTCAGCACCATGAAGAGCAAGAAGAGCATCGAAAACGCTCAGGTTTGGGATATTGAACGTGAGAAGGCATTGATGTCAACACAACGTATCGGCAATGTGACAAGCTACATTCTGGAGCATTATGCTCAGCAGACGAAACAGGCAAGTTCTTACATCTTCAAACAGTTGAACGATGTAGCAGATGTAGTGAAACATTACGGAGAAATTGACTATGAGGAAGTCAGGAAGAAGGCCAGACTCAGCGGTTTTAACTCCCTTTTTGCCGTACAAAGCATAGAAGCCGCCAAACTCTATTACAATGAATTCCATAGGCAGATGGCGGAATTACCAGAGAACAAGAGGCTGAAAATAGCCACTATATTCTCATACGGAGTCAATGACGAAGCTGGCGAAGAAATCGAAGATGAAGATTCAGACAGCACTGATGGCATGGATGAAAGCAGCCGTGACTTCTTGGAGCGAGCAATCGAGGACTATAACAAAATGTTCTCTACCAACTATGACACGTCTGCTGACAAGTTCCCAAACTATTACAAGGATGTGTCTCTTCGCATGAAGAACCGTGAGATTGACATCCTTATCGTGGTGAACATGTTCCTGACAGGCTTCGATGCCACCACCCTCAACACGCTGTGGGTAGATAAGAACTTGCGCTTTCATGGTCTGATACAGTCTTACAGCCGTACAAACCGTATTCTAAACACATTAAAGAATGCCGGCAACATTGTATGTTTCCGCAATCTTGAAGACCAGACAAACAAGGCTCTGTCGCTCTTTGGCGATGCCGATGCCAAGGGTACGGTGATACTCCGTCCGTTCGAGGACTATTTCAATGGCTATACAGATGAGAAGGGCAAACACGTTAAGGGTTATGTGGAATATGTAGAGGCGTTGAAGGCACTGGTTCCTCCTGGTACTATCCCTGTGGGAGAACAAAAGGAGCGAGACTTCATTAAGTTATTCGGAACTGTACTCCGCTTCATCAACATGTTAAGCTGTTTTGACCAGTTCGCACAACTCAATCCACTTACTGCAAGAGAAATCCAAGATTATACAAGTGTTTACATAGACTTGTATGATTACTACCGTGCTCACAATGATAGCGATAAGACTAATGTTAATGATGACATCGAGTTTGAAATGGAACTCGTCAAGCAGGTGGAAGTCAACATTGATTATATTCTCTATCTGGTTAAGCAATATCATGACAGCCATTGTCAGGATAGTGAGATACATATCCGCATCGTCAAGTCCATCGAGTCGAGTGCCGACCTGCGTGACAAGAAGGAACTTATAGAACGCTTCATAGAAAGCATGACCGCAACTGGTGATGTCTATGAGGCATGGCAGACGTATCTCAATGAACAGAAAAAGGCTGAATTCACAGAACTTGTTGCCGAAGAACATCTGAAGAGCGACAAAGCCTTAGAGTTCATTGAAATGGCATTCACCCGAGGATACGTTCCTGAAGGCGGTTTAGAACTTAACAACATCATGCCTCCAATCAACCCATTTGACCCGAATGCAAACCGCCAAGGCAAGTTAGAGCATGTCCTTAACAGGCTAAAGACATTCTTTACAAAATACTTCGGGTTCGCCAACGGAAAGTTTAACGACTAAAATCAATAAAAAGGTTCAGAAGAATATTTATATAGTTTTATGGAAGACTACTTTTCGGCCGCTTTTTGTTGTTATTCGGTTTAAAGTGTCAAGTCTCATCAGTCATGTAGCTCGTAAAACACTGCCAAAGTTAGATTTCGATAATAAACCAGCGGAATCTTTGTTTTTTTCATCTTTCCGCTTGTTTTCTCACGAATAAAGTATTATATCTGTGGCGTAATATACCATCACTTCCGATAATGCAAATGAACTTGCCCGCAAACGAAATGTTTTCCAGACCGTAACAGGCACCCAAAAAGCCATTCATTCCATCATGGTTACCACTGATGGTCTAACTCGGAATGAATACTGGGGAGACATTAGGCAGAAATACGATTAGATGATTTATACGAACTGTAGAAAAACACTAACTGTTTTATCTCGTTGTTGTTGACAGACTTTTATTATCGAAAAGGGAAGGTTTTCAGACATTAGATTACAATCATATAAGAATAATGATTGTTCTAAAAATTAGTTATATTTTTCTATTGGGTGTTCTCTCTGACTTTAGAACAACCCCTAAACAATAAGGGTGTTCACTTCACAGTCTGTGTTTCAAATCCAGATTTTCGGCCACACATAAAGTATGTCCCTACATGTTAGTATTTTCAGAATGTTCTTCAGAACCTTCAGAACATCAAATTGAACACCACACTAATTTATCTTTCGGGATGATTATTATATGCTTCCCAACCTTTCCATCAACCTTCCCAATTCTGAGTAAGTATAATCTCTGTCGCTCTTCTGTTTCTCTTCCACAGACCGATCAGCATTGACCACAGCCTTTTCAAGACTACCTCTGTTCGTTCAATGTATTACTTCCTATTCATCACGCTCTCAGCCAATAGGTACACTCGCGTACCGAGAGTTTGCGGCCAACGGTCATTCGGAT
>OMUD01000037.1 GCA_900314125.1 uncultured Prevotellaceae bacterium
ATGACGATATGTTTTGATGTTCTCATGATTGTCTGTATTTCAATTTACATCTTGTCTTTTTTCGTTCTCAGGAATATCAATAGGTGTGTACGCCTCTTGAGAAATAGTAGAACCACCAGTAGGTGTCGCCGAACTGGGCGAAACATTCCTCACCTACCTTGCGTGTCATGCCGTCATCGTCGTCCTTGAATTGCGGCTGGTAGGTGCGCATCAGGTTGGTGATGGCGGTCTTGAACCTGCCGTAGCGTTTCACAATCCGCTCCTGGTCAAACGGCATCTTGCTGATGTCCACCTGGTGCTCCAAATCGCCGAACAGATAGGCTGCCTCCTGGTAATGGATTGGCATGGCTTCCTTCTCATGCAGCGTGGCGTACTTGAAGAAGCGTGGCCAGAACAGCTGGATGTCCTTCTGAATAAGGGCGAAGGCAAGGGTGGCTTCCTGGAAGCGAGGGTTGTCGCTGTGCATGTGGCAGAAATAGGTGATGAGATACATCTCCACCAGGCCTTGGTCGCCGTCGAGCGCATTGCTGAAGGAATCATACATCGGCTTGATGCATTTGTATTCCTCGCTCGCCTCATATTTCTTCTTGTCGTGAAGCATCTCCAGCCGCTCGTCAGCCCAATCCTTATGGAAAGTGGTGGAACGGAGGATGTCAATGTATTTGGCGGCCAGTTTGTCTTCGCCGGTCAACATCGCGCAGCGGATCATGTTCTTGTAGTCATCTACCCGGAACGAGAATTCCACGCCGTTTTCAATACACCAGCGGGTGGCGAAGTTTGTCTTGCCGTACATGAAGTAAAGCAGCGGTCCGCACACGTTGCACAAGTTCACACGGAGGGAATCACGGTCCATGTTGCCGGCAAAGTCGTTTTGCTCAATCTGCTCCTTGTATTTCTCCATGTCCTCAAGCTTCTTGTCTGGGTCTTTCGTGTAGGTCGGCACGTATGGGGCGACGGTCTTGTTCATGTATTTGAACATGTTGTCGCCGATGTTGCCCTGATGGAGCAGCGCCACATTCTGTGCCATGATCATCTCGCGGGTGTGTGGTCCCTCGGCTTTCAAGCTTTCGTCGAGCACGCCCTGCCAGTCGCAGTCCTCCAGGTGTTTGTACATACGGAGTTCGGCCTGGAAGTTCGTGTCGTCAAAGTTGAAATAATCCACGCTGAAGAAATAAACGGCTGCAATAGCCGCCATGCCGGCAATCCACCATTTTCCACCACGCTCTTGCTCATTCTCTTTCTTGCCTTTAAAGCCGATGGCTGTGAACTGCGAAAGCGCAATCAGCAGCAGTGGGAACAGGGCGATGAGAATGAATGGCAATTGTTTGATGCCTTCCACGAAGCGGTCCGACTGGAACTGTGGGAGCATCACGGTGTAAATCCGCTGAGGAAGGATGGTGGTGTAGTGGCTGTAATAATATTGCGGAACCAACACGATGCTGAGAATACCCAGCACCACAAGCACATAGCGGGCATAGTCTTTCGTGTCCCACTTGCCGTCGGTGCGCTGAACCAGGCTTTGAACCACCATGTATGCCACTCCGCAGAGGCACCAGAATCCAATCAGCGGGTAAAGGCCGACTGCGTAAAGCACCACCAGTCCGGCTTTCACATAGCCTTTATACAGGTTGCAGATATAGATGCCCAGCAGCATGATGAGAATGGCGGTGGTGATGGAGAACCAATAGCCGATATTTTTGTTGTAGTACATCCAGTAGCCCATGTCAATCTCGCTGATCAGCAGCAGAACGCATGGTGCGAGAAGCAGGATGCTCCACCGCTTTTTCACTGGAAATATTTTCAGGCTGAGAAGGTAAATCAGCCCCCAGAGTGCGATGAGAATCAGGCTTCCGAGCCATGGATGATAGAAATATTGAGTGAAGTAGCAGCCTAACCATTGGGAGAAGCCGCCCACCACGCGCATCTGGTCATCGAAAAACTCACGGTTGTTCTGCCAAATGGAATGTTCCTGACAGCCGTAGAGGTAATCTTTGTTCAGAACGGCTAAATAGATGAATGCCATCAAGCTGAAAAGAAGGAAATAAATCAAGGGAAGCCATCGCTCCAGCTTTGGCAGGATAGTTGAACCTTGCGATGATTTCTTCGATGAAGGCTTTGAGGATGCGGCAGGGGAAGTGGACACAGCCGGTTTCTGCTGCTTCTGATTGGCAAATTTCTTGTTTTTGAAATTCTGGTTGTTCTTTGACATGGGGTGTTCTCGCTTTGTTTATACCCATTCACGCCCTCTCCCGAAATGGGAGAAGGGCGTGCCGTGGATAGGATAGTTGTTCGTTGGTAGTAGCATTAGTAGTTGGATTGCCATGCCCAGGCGTCCAGGTTGCAACCTTTCTCCACCGCATTCTCCAAACGGTCGTTCAGGTTGCAGAAGAAGTCGATTCCGGTCATTTCCTCCAACTCATCCACGCTGATGGCATATTCTTTCAATGCCTGGGCGGAAGAGTAGGAGGCTGGGTAGAGACCCTGCTCCATCACGAAGGCGATGGACTGGAAGGTGTCGCTCGGAGTGCGGGCCAGGACGGCCATGAAGTAGTAGCGGGGAACCACCACGGTCACCGTCTTGCCTTCCACGTTCTTCGTGGTGAAATGGTTGAAGAGCTGGTCGTTGCGGATCGTGCCGCCCTTGCACACGTAAAGCTGCTTGAAGGTGGCTGATTTGGCCCAGTTCTGAACGATGGACTCCAGCACAGCCCAGTGGTAGGAGTTGAAGTTGTAGAGCTGGGGCGACATGTTGCTCATGTTGAATGTCTGGTTGTTGGCCTGGGTGGAATACAGGCGGTCGGCCGAAGCACACAGGTGACCGCGGGTATAGCCCGATCCGGAATAGGCGGTAGGATCCAGCTGCCATGAAGTCGGCAGGCTCATGTCGGCGCTCCAGGTGTCCGTACGGCCCACACTGCGCACGCTCGTCGTGTCGTTGAACGTGAAGGCCACCCAACGGGAGTGGTAGCAGGCAGAGTCATACTCCAGGCAGAAGTTCATCGTAGTCTTGCTGGAGCTGTCGCTCACCTTCGCCCAGTGCGACACGAAACGGTAGTCCTTGCCTTGACGCAGACGCGGAACCTCCAGCCGCAGCACGTCACTGTTGCCTTCAAACACGTTCTGGTTGCTGTTCGGCTGCTGGGTGATTTTGGACTCTATATCCACTTTCCCTGTCTCATTCTCATCGTCGTCGTCACTGCATGAAGTGAATGCGAGAGAGGAGAGACCGCCAAACAGGATGGTCAATATGAAATATTTGGCTTTTTTCATGATTATCTGCGGTTTTTGCGTTTCTTCACTTCGGGTTTCGTGCCCACGGTCTGAACCTGGGTGTCGTAGTTGATTTCAGCATAGCTGAGATTCGTCACGCCGCAAACCTGGAATGCTTTGTCGATGGTGCCGTAGAGTGTCACCTGCCTCTTGTATGCGCTTAAGTTTACGGTTGCGTCAACGAATGGGGCAAGGGCGCGTTTGAACTCGTCTGTCGGCAACTGCACAGCCACACACTTTGTATAGTCTGTCTCATCCTGACTGTCGGCAATCAAGATGTTGTTCGGCATGTTGTCGTTAGGAGTGATGCCGCCGAATACAGCTGTGTTGGCGGTCAGGGAGCGGCTGTTGCAGTAGCCCACCACATAGCCTTTCACATAGCCGGCTTTCGGAGTCTTGCTGTCGGCATAGAGCGAGAGAGCGGCGGTCACGTCGTATGGACTGGCATAGGTACCCTCACCGGTTCCAGCGCTCGGACCGTTATTAACGGAGGTCTTGCCGTTCAGCGAGTAGAGGTAAGCTTCATTTTGCGATGTCTCAGGCGTGTTGCCCTGGTAGTTCACGAGTTTTCCGCAAATCACCACGTCGTCGCCAACTTTCAACACGTCGCCGTCAACGTATTTCTCATTGCCGAGATACAGCACGCGGAAACAATAGAATTGACCGGCTGGGGTGCCGTCGTCGGAAATATAGAAGGTGGCATTGCCGAATTGGCTGTTTTTCTGGTAGTTCTCCTTGATGCTCACCACCTTGCCCTTCACATACACATCGTCACTCTTCTCTGTGCTGGATAACTTGCTGGCGAAATTGTTGGCTGCCACTGAGTTGTATGGGTGATTCAGTGTGCCGCTGCCGCTTGGCTCCGGCTCTGGCACCGGCTCCACGGTCTTGCCGTTCAATGAGTAGAGGTATGCCTCGCCCTTAGCGGTCTCCAATGTTGTTCCGTAGTTGCTGGTGTATTTCATCAACTTACCGTATATCACTACTTCGTCGCCCACTTTCAGCACATCGCCTGAATTTTGGGTCCACTTCGTGTTGCCTAAATAGTTGGCCTGGAACACATAGAACTGGCTCACGGTGCCGCCGTCTTCCGAAATGTAGAAGGTGCCGTTTCCGAAGCCGCTGTCGTAGTTCTCCTTGATGCTGCTCACGATTCCTTTCACATACACGTTTTCACTCTTGCCGCCCGCACTCAGCTTCTCAGCCACTTCATTGGCAGCTGCTGGGTTATATGGATCTTCGAGCGTACCGCTTCCCTTCGCCTCGCTGGCTGCGCTCGGGTCTGCCACCTTTTGGTCGTTCAATTGAACGAGGAAGCTGCCCTGAGTGATTTCTGGTGTACTGTTGAAGAGTGTCAGCGTTCCGTAGATGGTTACCTCGTCGCCTGGCTTCAGGTCGTCTGGATTCTCAAATCCATTGCCGCTCAAACCCATGCCGCGATAAACCTCCAACTGACCGGTCGAGGTGCCGTCGTCGGAGATGTAGTAGGTGAGGTTGTGGTATCTTGCGAACTCATCCTCCTTAGGCTCGTCCACGCGGCTCACGATGCCATGCACGAACACAGGCTTGTCGGAGAAGTTGCCGGTGCTGATCATCTCCTGGGCTCTTGCCACGTTGTAAGGGGAATCGTAGGTGCCTTCGCCGTTTGGCTCTTCCTCGCTCTCGAACGGCCCTGCGTCTTGGCCATTGAGGGCACACAACCAACTGCCTTGGGTAATCTCAGGGGTGTTGTTGTACAAGGTTAGCTGACCCCACACAATCACTTCGTCACCCACCTTCAGGTCGTCTGGGCTGCCAAAGTCCTTGCCTGCCAGGCCGAGGCCACGATAGACTTCCAGGCGTTGCTTCACAGATCCATCTTCTTCAATGTCGTCTTCGCTGGCGATGTAATAGGTCAGGTTGTGGTAACGGCTGAAGGAGTCGTCAACTGGATCAATCTGAACCACTATACCTTTTACATATACTTTACGGCTGCTGTAGGTGCCGTTGTTGATCAGGAAGAGAGCGTCGTTCACCGTGTAAGGTTCTTTGTGGTTCCCTTCGCCTGTAAACTCATAATTCTCTTCCTCTGGCATCAGGATGTAATATGGAGACGGCACGTCGTCACAGCCTACGAGCATGCCCAGTGCCAAGATTGGCAACATCAGTTTTGAAAATAACTTTTTCATATTTGTTGGTGTTTTATTTGCTTGTTAACATCGCTTTCTTTTTCTTTATTTTCATATAAACCGTCACTCTGCCGGAGTCACGTCGTCGGCCGAGCGCAGGGTGAACTGCCACGTGTCGCCGTAGCGGGTCAGCACAGCGGTCACGTTGACTTTGCCCTGTGGTATCGGCTCTGAGGAGAAACTGGAGAGGGCACTCTGGCGCAGTGTGTAGTTCTTGCCGTCGAGGATGATGGTGTTGTTCACACCGTTTCCTGCATCGCGGTCGTCATACACGGCATACACCTTGCGGTTGTTGTATCCCTTGATTTCTGCGTCCTCCACGCGCACGAGCATCGGCGACCATTTGTGCATCTGGTTCGTGTTGGAGGCCTTTTGGGCAAGCCAGTCGTTGTCCACCAGCACAGGCTGCACTTCGTAGGCGTCCTTGTTGAAGCC
>OMUD01000163.1 GCA_900314125.1 uncultured Prevotellaceae bacterium
ACCTTCAACGATTGCAGATAGAGGTCAATGTCAGCCTCTGTATGCATCGGTTCAGTAGTATGCGTATTCAACTTGACCACCTTACGGACACGAGGTCTGGGCTGCGGTGGAGTTGGCTGGCCACCATCATCATGAACAGAGTCTGTACCATTACCTGTTCCTGTTGGCTCAGCTGGTGGCGTCGGAATGACGATAGCAGCGTTAATCTTTCGCATTTGTTCCTCGTAGAACTCTGCTGTATTAGCATTAGCCTGAAGCGCATAGAAGTTGTTGGTGCCAGTCTTCAAAGAAATCGTGACATCACGTTTTGCGAACTTGTCTCGTGCAACGTGCATGTCAGTAGCATACTTCTCCAATTCATCAAAAGCCTTGTTGTATTTGGTTTTGATTTCCTCCACCAATTCGCGCTTCTTCTCCTGTAACTGTCCGTTGAGATTCTTCTTCAACTTCAGGTAGGACGGCATCTTGTTCCAAGGCTCTTCGTCTGTATTGATAGCCTTCAGAGCAACGACGGCTTCCTGTTGTTCTGTGGTAAGGAAAGAGAAGTTATCCCTATTCTCATCAATAAACTGACGAATCTGCCTGTAACTGTCGAACTGATCGCCAAAGAAGGAGTTGATGCTCTTGCATTTGTCAAAAAGCAGACTGGCTTCATCCTTAGCCGCAATAATGGTCTCGAAGAACTTCAGGTGGTCACGGACAGTGAGCCACTGCTCCATAAGAGTAATGGCATCATCGATGGTATGTGCAAACGGACAACCGTTTATCTTACGAGACAGTTCACGGTAGTTCTTCAGAAGACGGTTGAGTGCGCTGTCATCAGTTTCCTTGCAGTTGCGGAATAACTCTGTGCTGTCATTGCTGCCCTTGACTGACATTACATTGAAGATATGCTTCCAAGCCTCGATGAAGTCGTTCAACACTTCCTGAGAAATAGCCTTTGCCTTTTCAACGGTGAACTTGCTGGCATCACGGACAATGTTGCGAGCTGTGTCTTCACGACTGACATTCGGATTGTTGTTATAGTTGAATGCATACTGATGACGGCGAACCAACTCATTGAGAAAATATATAGTGGCGAAATCACTCCATCCGTAAGGCACCTTGGCAAACATACGGATGACATCGGCTACTGTCACATCATGAGGCTGGCGGTCGAGCCAATCCTTAATTTTCTTTTCTGGAATGCTCAACGGTGTGGTTATCAAAGAATCTTCCACCGGACGCAAGATCTTAGCCGATAGGTCGGATTGTGTCTTTGGCACTTCTCGGTTGTCAGCAAGTTTTGCAAACTGGTATAGTGACTCCATGTGGCGAGCCAAAAGGTTCTTGTAACGTTCTGCTTTCTTTGCTGTACCCGTCTCAGATGGGGAAAGTACTGCGCCGCAAGAGATAACAGGACAAGCATCAAGCATCTGCTGGAACTGAGGTTTGATTTCCTTGTCATACAAATCCTTGGCACGTTGTTGGAAGAGCATCTTGGTACGCTGTCGTTCCTCGCTAATGGCAGGTTCCTGTGCGAAACGCTGCACACGGCAATAGTAGAGGAAATTGGCACGAAGTTCCTGATTGTCCTTGAACATCGGATAGAGGAAATACACGAGGTGTGTTCCCTGTGGTGTATTGTTCAGACTGAAGCCGTACTGGTCAGGTGAATCGGTGCTTGCGGTAGTGACGAAATCAACATTGACATCGGCATTATTGCTGAGATAGTTACGCCCATCGATACTGATACCCACATTGAAGGAACGAGTGGCAAAGGTCTCTTTATTGGATGGATTGCCGAAGTGGTCGAAGAATATCTTCCTCAATTCGTCACTATAGGTGTTGCTATCGACCTGCTGATTCTTGATAATCTGGGCGACCTTGGACTCTTCCTCTGTGAAGAACTCGTAAATCTCAGAGCCAGAATCGGTCTTTACCTTACGGATTACGGCCTTGTCGATAAGATATGCCAGTACAGAAGACACATCCTGCTTGATGGCTGCCTTGCTGGCATCAATCTTCGTCATCAGCAATGTGACCACATTGTCAATAGTGGCCGAGAACTGCTGTTTGTCTTCCTCCTTCAGGTTGCAAATCATGAAGAGGACATATACGACACGGCGATAGAAAGCCTGTTTCTTCTCGTCTTCAATCACATCAAGAGCTTGACGTGCGTTCTGGAAGGCGCGTTGTCCCAAGTGCTGCATGGAACCTTGCACCATAGCGCCAAAGAACTTGTCAAAGGGGATAAACTCACCGACCTCCATTTCCTGTGTGTCACGGGCAATGGAATAGGTGATGTTGATAAGTGAACGCTCGTTACCTTTCACTTGCTTATCGACATAGTTCAACTGCTCAAAAGCATCAAGCACATTCTTGATGAGTTGGAACTGATACGGAACGAAAGGATAATAGGCAGCAAAGTTGTCCTTATCCTTATAGGTCTTGTATGTACTTGGCAACACGAACTGAGCATCCAACTTGGCTTTATCCTTGTTGTACATATCGGCGAGCATAATTTCCACGTCGCCTTTCTTGTCGAGAATACGTTTCTGGGTGATGTATTCAGGCGAAGTACCCTGCAATGAAGCACGAACCTCGAAACGTCCGAGAATCTTTCCGACCTCATCCTCTGGGTTGGTGGCATTGCCGCCCACATTGCTCACCACCTCTTCGAGCGTCTGCTGGGCTGTACATGCAATCCATACCTTAGACTCACAAACCTCATCCAGTCGCTTTACGAGTGACTGAAGCTGTAGCAGGAGGTCACGATGCTGTCCGATGAACTGGCTCACCTCATCGACGAAGAACAGCAAACGGAAGTTGCGGTTGTTTTTGGCATCGATGTATTCTTTCATTTCAGCAGCAAAGGACTCAACGGACACATTGACATCGTTGTTGACAATCTTGGTACGAATGACATCCGTTGCCAATGCTGGGTCAACTTCCTTAGCCATCTGCAGAGCCAAGTCAAGGCGACCGGCTGCAAAACGAGAAATATTTCGTTCCCAATCATAGCCCTTGCTCTTGACATACTCTTTGAACTCAGCAAACTTACCGTCATCGTCCAGAGCCTTCTCCAGATACTGAGCCAAAGCAAGATTGAAGGAGTTATAGCCACGCTGAGCATTAAACTGGTTCCAGAAGATGGTGGTGAACGCTTGTGCCTGGTTGGAATTGGCATCGTGAACGTCACCGATGTTGAACATCACCATCTGAACCTCTGCCTGTGAAGAATACCATTTCTTCAAAGACTTTACTTCTGACAAGGAAACACCGTGGTCATCGAGCTTGGTCATGCCGTTGCTGTTGCGGATGATTTCCTCAATGGCTTCTTCCAAACGCATGAATGCAAGTTCGCTGTAATGCCCATCAAGACAGTAACTGACGTATTTCAGGAAGTGAGACTTACCAGTACCGAAGTAACCATTGATCCAAATACCAACGTGGCTACCTTGGTTCTGCTTGATGTTGGTGAGTATGTCGAAGAGATTGATGACAATTTCTTCGGTGAACACATACTCCACAATTTCAGTCATTACGGTGTCTTCACTGAGGTCGGAGGCAGAGACGGCAGGATTCACCTTGCGGTCAAGCCCTTTTTCGTATAAATCTTTGAATTTGAGCTTTGCTCCATAATTCTCACGCTCGGAAGAGTTCAAACCAGCTTGACTCTCCTCTCTCTTAATCGAATTATTCATATCGAGGCGGATTATTTGACATTGTCTAATTCAATCGCGACTCGGCAATTTACAAGCAAGCTTGTTATTGCTCTCGCTGCTTATTCATTTGTTTACTAATAG
>OMUD01000009.1 GCA_900314125.1 uncultured Prevotellaceae bacterium
ATTGTTGGGAATTTTGATAATTCGTAAATATTTGTCACTTTTTCAATCCTTTTTTCCACATCTATTTTTATTTTTCGTATCTTTGGATGAATTTCTCCAAATTCTTTGTATAAAGGCAGATTGAGAGATTGAGAAAAAACAGGGTTACGAACTGGCAACCGTACTCATTTCCTCATTCTGCTGTGATTTGCATATCAAAGAACTCCCGACGCAGAGCCACCAGCCTGTTTCAATGGCTCGTTGTCGGGGACAAAGGTACACAGAAAATGCGAGATTACAAAACTTTTGAGGGATTTTTCTCCTTTTGTTCTTTTGTCTCGTGATTTTGTGCTACCTTTGCACACATAAATATATAATAGAACGACCCAATGGCAAAGATTACCGTCCAAAATACTGAAATAACAGTCCTGTCTTATAACGACAAAGACTATATATCGCTTACTGATATGGCAAACGGCAAGCAAAGTGAGAGCCGTGCAGCAGACATCATCAAGAACTGGTTACGAAACCGTTATACTATCGAGTTTCTTGGTACATGGGAAATGATACATAACCCCAATTTTAAAGTGGTCGAATTCGACCACTTTAGAATGCAAGCAGGTCTGCCCACATTTGTCATCAGTGCCAGCGAGTGGATAGAAAAGACAAATGCCATCGGTATTATTGTCAAGAAAGGACGATATGGTGGCACCTATGCTTTCAAGGATATTGCTTTCGAGTTTGGGACAGCAATTAGTGTGACCTTCAAACTCTATCTTATAGAGGAATTCCAACGGCTAAAAGAGGAAGAGCAAAAACTATTAGGATGGACTGCCAAGAGAGAACTATCCAAAATCAATTACCGCATCCATACGGATGCCATCAAGAGCCATTTAATACCAGAAGAGATAACTTCTGCACAGGCAAGCATTATCTATGCAGAGGAGGCAGACGTGCTAAATGTCGCTATGTTCGGCATGACAGCCAAACAATGGCGAGAAGCAAATCCCGACTTGAAGGGCAACATCCGTGACTATGCCACCATCAACGAATTGATATGCCTCTCGAATATGGAGAATATCAATGCTGTACTTATCAATGATGGAGTATCACAGGGCGAAAGGCTTGTGAAACTCAATCAGATTGCTATTCAGCAGATGCAAGTATTAGAAGGAAATGGCAACAGGAACTTATTAAAGTAAGAATTCAAACATTAATAGACAATGGGAATGAATAAAGAAAACAAAATTGCAGTACTATTTGATGCAGACAATGTACCCTATGCTCATGTTAAAGAAATGCTGGATGAGATAACAAAATATGGTAATCCAACTATAAAGAGAATATATGGAGATTGGACAAAACCTACAGTTTCAGGATGGAAGTCTGTATTATTAGAGAATGCAATTGTTCCAGTACAACAATATAGTTATACAACAGGGAAAAATGCTACAGACTCAGCAATGATTATTGACGCAATGGATATTCTTCACTTAGACCAAGCTGATGGGTTTTGTATCGTTTCAAGTGACAGTGATTTTACTCGTTTGGCGACAAGATTAAGGGAGGCCGGTAAGTTTGTGATTGGAATGGGAGAAAAGAAAACACCAAAACCTTTCATTGTTTCGTGTGATAAGTTTGTTTATATAGAAATATTGGCTAGTAATGAAACTCAAGATTTGCATGAAAATAGGGCTAACAACGATACTCCGAAGCCATCAAAAACAAAAGAAGAAATTGGAAATGACCTAATAAATCTCTTAAATCAGTCTATTGAGGATTTGGCAGATGATAGCGGATGGGCTTTCCTTGCAGAAGTAGGTAATCTCATTTTGAAAAAGAAACCAGATTTTGATCCTCGAAACTATGGTTTCCCCAAATTAACTCCTTTAATCGAATCGTGTAAGTCCCATTTTACAATAGAAAAAAGAAACTCAGGAAATAGTCGCATCAAACATGTATATGTCAAGCGGAATGATTCATAGAGGGATGTCACAATAAAGCGATAGCCCTCTATGAAATACTAAACTAATTTTGCATGGTGACTAAGGAGAAATTTCCATAGTTTTTACCACCCCATTATTCATGTCAATATCATTACTATTCCACAAAGGCACGCAATAATTGATGTGGATAATGTTAGTGCCAACACAATGCATCCAGAGCTACTGCTTTTTGAGTGTAAATTACTTCTTGGATGTAAATAAGCATCTTTGATACTCTCAGCCATAGACAATATTGTTTTTCTGTTAGCTTCATAATTGTCATGACACTCTTTGGTCATATCAAAGTCGCTTAGCATATTAAACACCTTTAATCCTCCAAAGACAAGATTACTGAATTCTTTGTCTACGCCAGAAATCATATCAAATCGCTTATAATCATAATATGACGGTTTTTGGTATGAGTTAACCGAAGAAACGACATTACGAAGTGCAATAGAAACGATAGCTGATGACAAGTTCAAGTACACAGTATCGTCTATTGAGAGTTTCTCCCTGATAGACTCTAAAGATGTTTTAACTTCTTCCAACAAAGCTGTTGTCTTGCCAAACTTTTCTTCCCCCAAAGGATTACCAACAATAGATGAAATATAAGGACTCGGCTTAATACGGAAGGCACCTCCCATGATTTCGACAGTATCTGGCTCATCCTTTCTCTTTATACCATAGTAATTATCTAAAGCATCACTTATTTTCAGAAGTTCTTTAGATACTCTCCAAGCTGAGTTATTTCATTCTCAACGCCAAACAATTGACTTTCAAGAATAGCGTTCCTTATTTCTTCCAATGGATTCTTAATTTCCATACTCATTTCATTGCATTTGCGTCATTTTCTTCTGCATATCCATAGCCATAACAGCCATCATCTCATCTTGATCCATATCGTCAGGGAAAGTCCATTCCAGTTGGTAGGAAGGAACGACGGGGTTGTCCTTCACTTCATATTGAATAATTACTTTGTTGCCCGTAGATTGCTGAATATGGAAAAGCGTCGTACCACCATAGTTCGACACGCCAGCCCTTATGTAAGTACGAGTCTCAACAAAAATCTTGCTGTCTTTATGACCGCCAAGAATGTTCTCCAAAAGCTTTGCATACTTGACTCTCATTCCACCGCTACTGCTTACGCTGCCGACAACTTGCCCCGACATGGAACCTAATTTGAATGCAATGAAGACAACCACCGCAATAATTATTACCCAAATCATAAGTTTATCTACGAATTGAAGATTGTGGTAGAATCTTTATAGTAGTGCAAATAATGCTGTACTAACGACAATCAATGCAATTATAGAAAAGCAGCCGGAACTTGTATTTGCCCCCGTAGTCGTACTCATACGTGGACGCCCCCCCATATTCATGCTTCCGCTGTCTATTGGTTTTAGCCCATCCAGCTTTTCTGTCAATTTCATGCTCTCTTTTATCTCATCCCATTTTAAATCAGAGCAGAAATTTCTAAAAGCATTTAGTGCATCTTGCTTCCTACTTTTAAGTACAGGTGAATAGGTGTTAGTAATAATCCAATGCCTCACCTCAGAATCAGTGATGGATTTAATATGCTCCACAATTTGTGAATATTCAGGCATCGGAAAACTTTCCATGTCAGCCTTAGTTAATCCTAATACATCAAGCAGCATTTCACCATGGATTTCGGTCATAGCATCCATTGGTTTAAATCCTTCAAAAACCATTACTGCCGCCATAATGTAGCATCTTGTTTCTTTGCTCTGTTTGCCTAAGATTTCTTTCATAACACATGATAATTTAGCCCTCCAGCAGCCACGAGAGCATTTTAATGTTAGAAGCGTGGCACTGATGCCACTTCTTCAATCGGAGGTTGTGAGAATTACCTTAGTACGAGAAATGTAACCAGCCCACGCTATACGCGCGAACCGCCACACTTTCCTTGCGTACTACAGAAGTTTCTCACATTTCCGATTGCAAGTCGAGCATAACGCTTCGTTGTTTCAATATGTCTATGTGTCTCTTGCGAGAACACGCTGCAAAATTACTAATTTTCTGCGAAATTAGAGCCTAATTTGCAAAAAAACGCTCATAGAGTGCACTTTTTCGTCATACTGAGCAAGAAGAAGATAGGTTTAACGCCTAATTCCTCTCCTTTGCGACTCACTTTGCCCTATTCCAAACTGCTCATGAAACCATTGAGCAATGGGTGTCTGGTTGATATGCAGGAACAAGTTCCGTTTCTCGTCCCTTATCACTTGTGCCGTAACATTGTCGGCTAATGCATTGCGCCTGTACTCATTTGAGTGCAGCCATCCGCAATAATTGATGGTCTGCCCATGCAGCAGTTTGTCGGTCTGTTCCATGTTGAAACCACAATCCAGACATTCACGCTCCATGTTGAGGAAACGCTTCAAACTCGGGAACCATCTATAAGCCTTGTCGATGATGCGCTTCAAGTTGCTCACCTCTTGCTGGTGCTGTTCCTCCGCCCTGTTTCTTTCCCTTGCGTGGTTGTCCTTCAACTTTTGCATATCAGTGTGTAGTCGCTCAATCTGGTCATTCAAATCTTCAATCTCCCTATGCAGTTGAACATTCTCTTTCTCCAGTCGGTTCACCTTGTTACCACCAAGAAGAGAAGTAAGACCGTTGAGTGCAGTGGTGGCAGTCTTCGTGGCGGAATTCTTCAGTTCTTCCGTCTTAGCCTCTGCCTTGATACGTACAAGGTTTTTCTTTGCCTGTTCCGCCTCGGCTATCACCTCTCTTGCCTCTGCTTCCTTTTCCAAAAGTTGGGTGATGTTCGCCTGCAAGTCCTCGCCCTGCGCAATAAGGTTGCGGTAATACTCATGCGTGGAGATGTGCTGCGCCTCCGAGCCTTTGATGCCACGTTGTAGTCCGTATGCCGCCATCTGCTCGGCGTATGTGTCTTGATAGCGTATCAAGTTGGCACGGCTCATCACCTCGTCGGCACAAAGGCGGGGTGCCGGGGCTTTTGTCCTGTATTTCTTCTTGACGGTCTGCTCTTTCTTCTGCTTCTTCCGCTCTGTCTGCACGATGGGGACGATGGTGGCGTGGATATGCGGTGTTTCCTCGTCCATGTGCAACACTGCTGAAACGACATTGTCCGCTCCATAGGTCTTACGGAGCCATTCAAGATTGTCTTGGCACCATTCATCCAGTCTGCCCGTCTGCTCTATCCGCTCCATGTCAGCATGGGTGCCAGTCAGCACGATGCGGATGGCCAGTACCTGGTTCTTGCCTATCTTGCGTTTCAGTCCTGCCGTGTCAAGGCGGTGCTGGATGGCTGCTGTTCGGTTACGTACACCATCGGGGAACTGGATAAGTTCTCGGTTGAGGTACGTCCTCGTCGGGTCAGCATTCTTCGGCTGTACGGTTCTCTCGATGTGGGCAGACATGCCGCTGTCCGCTCCCTTTGCTTTCTCTAAGTGTAATACTGCGTATCCCATTCGCTTGTTAAGATTTATTCGTTTGACATTCTGTATCGTTCGCTTCTCGCTCCTGCTTGTGTTCGGCTCCTGCCGACGGTCTTGGCAGGGTGTCCAGAGGGGTGCAACACCTCGGCCTATTGGGGATTTTTAGCACTAACTCTGTTGTGCGTCTCGGAAAATCCCCTAATAGGCTACGGTATTTTCCGCTTGTGGGAAATACCCGTTCCTGCGCCAGCATCAAGCCCGTCGTACATTGCCGTACCATGTGCATCGTCCGCCCTGCGGATGGCGTGTCCTGTTGCTCCGTAGGGTTGATGATGTCTGACAAACCGATGATTTGATGATAGGCGTATGCAAACATCTGGAAGTCAGTCGGATAGTTCTTCATCAATCTCTCATCAAATGGCTCACCAACAAGAAAAGAAGAAATCGCGTCCGTTCTGTCTTTCTTTTCATCGACAAGGCATCTATGATGAGGGAATGATGAAAGCGCAAATCCCTTGTTATCAATATCTTCTATCTTCATTCATCAATTCATCAAAATCTGATGGTTATACTTCCAATAGTCTTTCTTTCTTGATGGTGTAGAAGCGTCCAACCCTCGTCACTGGTCGATAGTGGCAACTCTGGTTGAAGTTCTGCTCGTAGGTCGTGTAGGTCAGTAGTTGGAGGCAGGGGTGAGTTTCCAAATATCCTGTACCACCTTGCGGACTTGCCCCTTCTCCACTTTCATCATGGAGCCTGCAAGCAGTGGCAGCACGTCATTGAGGCAGAACGAAACGCTGTCCACCTCCATATTGTCCATTATCTCAAGGAACAATTCACACATCTCTATCTCCAGTCGGTTACGGTTGCTACGGATGATGGTGCGCAGGGCTTCCGTCTGTATCAGTTGGGGATTGAACCACATACGGCTCTCCCTCTCGGTGGATAGTTTGCGGGTAGCCAGATGATGGAGGAATGCGGGTATCTCTGCCGTGAGTTTCCGCAGGAAATCGGTATCGTCGCTTTCCAGATGCGAAATCTTCCGTACCCAGTAGCGTGTCTCCCCTGCATCAATGATGACGGGCAGATGCTCGTTGTTGGAACATAGCACGAACTTTGAGAAGAAAGGTATCTCGTCACGATCCTTGCCCTTTCCTCCACCTTATAGTTGAATGTGGTGCTGAGATTCTTCAACCGCTCAGAGTCCTCACGGCGGTTAAGCAGCACTTCGTCCACCATGATGAGCAGTTTGGCAGCCCAGTCGGAATTGAACTGGCTGCGGAAGTCCTCGTTGGTGTTGAACGTGACATTGTTCTGGAACACGGCCTTGAGGAAGTTCAGAAAGGTGCTCTTGCCAGTATTACGTTCTTCTGACACCAAAAGAAGGATGGGCAGTTTCTGTACGGGCTGCAGGTAGAGCAGTTGCAGATAGTCCATACCCAACTCGTATTGTTCCCCGAAAATGTGGTGTACAAGTGACTCGATATAGGGAAAGGTTCCCTGCATCGGCTTGTGGCTGATTGGCTCGTAGAGGTTGAGGAACTTACCGATTACGGGCTGGTAGTCCAGATGCTGAGGCACGGTGCAGAAGCCGTCATACTTGGGGACGCTCGCCATATAGTCTTTGCCGTAGTCCTGCCGCAAGGTCTCGATGTTCCACGGTATGCGTTTTTTGATGTACCCTCCGCTAAGGCTGGGCTGGTTGACGATTTTGTAGAGCGTGGTGCCTACACGGATGAATTGTTCACCTACTGGAATGGGTGTAGTTGGTGCAGTCAGTTTAGTTGTCTCTGTCTGCTTTGTTGACTTTGTCGGCTTGGTAGCCATAGTTTTCTTTGTTGTTGTCATGGGCAATAATGGTTTAAATGGTTTGTTATATGGGTTTGTTATCTCTTCGGGGGTGTAAGTACGTAAGTACGGCAAGGTGGACGGATAGACGATGGTGTGCAGGACTGCCTGCCGTCCCGCACACCAAACTATCCTCCAACTTTCCGTTACCCTGTCTTGTCCCTTTCTCTTTCTTTGTCAGTTTTCTGTGCCGCTCATTGCGGTCAGAATGACCTCAAACGGTTTGTGGTTACGTTCTATACGCTCCATCAGTTCCCTGCGAACAGCCCTTGCCTGATAGGAGTTAAGGCGAAAGGCAAGCAGCATGACCACCTCCATATTATATACGGTAAGGTACTGATTTCGCTGCACTTTGATTATCCGCTCTGCCTCGTAGGGCTTTACCTGTTCCTCTTTGTAGAGGGCTTTGATGGCGTTTCTCAACTTGGGGATGAATACTCCGAACAAGTCCGCCAGTTCGGACTCGCTCATCCATATCTCCCCACTCGGTATAGTCAATTCAGTGTACTCACTATACACACTCCACTTGATGATGTTTCTCTCTTCCATGTCTCTATGCTATATTGATGTTGCTAAATGAATCGTTTATCTTGTTGCCAAACATTGTCAGGTCATTGTTCAGTTTCTCTGTTGTAATCTTTGCGTAAATCTGGGTTGTGACGATGTTCGTATGTCCTAATACACGACTCACGCTCTCAATCGGCATACCCTTCGACAAAGCGAGGGTTGCGTACCCATGGCGAGCGCAGTGGAATGAGATCGTTTTCTCAATCCCGCATTCCTTCATCACCGTCTTCAGTCTCTTGCAGACACTCCAATAGTTCAATTTGCCGAATACCAGTTTGTCTTCCTGCAGATGCTTGTAGCGGTCGATTATCTGCAAGGGTATATCCATTAGTTTTACTTGGAAGGGCACGCTGGTCTTGTGCCGCTTGGCCAGTATCCACTTGTCGCCATTTACATATACAATCTCGTCAGTGGTCAGTTCCTTGACATCCACGAAGGAAAGAGCCGTAAACGAAGCGAACACGAATAGGTCACGCACAAAGGCGAGGTTGGCATCCTCGAACTTGTGCGTCATCACAGCCTTCAGTTCGTCCTCCGTCAGATACTCCCTTTCCTTGCAGTTGGGGCTGACATGGAACTGCGCAAACGGATTGCGGGGTATCTTGCCGTTTAGATGCGCCCTCATCACCACGCCTTTCAACCACATGCACATCATCCAGATGGATGCGTTGTGCAGTCCTTTCTGTGTACTGAGGTAGGCGGCAAAGTCCTTGATGAAGTCAGGTGTAAGTTCCAGCATCGACATGTCCGTGCGACGATAACGCCACTTGATGAATGCTGCCGTATGATTGCGGGAGCGTACCATTACCTTATATGAGTTCATGGAGCGGTCTTTGCCTACTCTCTTCAGGAAGTCGGCATTGTCCTTGTCGAAGGCGCCGAGCAGTGTCGCATACTCAGTACCCAAGCCCTGATAGGCGTTGCGTACCATCTCAGCCGTGACGAATGCCTCACGGTCTGAAAGGTGCTGGTAGTGCTTGATGATTTGTGCCTTGATATTGTCGAGGTCGCGGTTAAGGTCAAGTGCCTCCCTGCTTCGTCCTTTGGCACAGTTGCCCTTAGCGTCCCACAATGATAGTGGAATGCTCCGCTTGCAACTGAACTGCGACTGCGTTCCGTTGATTGTGACACGTCCCATGATGGGAACGATACCGTTTTTCTCCTTGCTCCTGTTCGCGTAGAACAAGACTGCAAAAGTGCTTCTACTCATTCTTTTTTATCAGTTTTAAAATTCGGGCTGCAAAAGTACAATCTTTCTGGGAATAAATTACTACGCAAATCACGTCAAATTTCGGAAGTTGGAACGGGAAGTGTTAAAGCGGTTTGAACTGCCGCGATATGTCACGATTTGCACAGGTCGTTAAGAAAGTTTAACTTTCTCGGATAGCCTTATTCGGGTTACGAATAAGCAACCTAATTCGTTCCGCAATTCTCCGTGATTTGCATATAGCCCATTTTTGAAATTCCTCAAATTTCCTCCAAATGCCTTTATTTAAGGGCGAATTGCGTTAATTCTCCAAAAATTGTCTGATAGTTCAGCTATTTTTCGTATCTTTGTAAAAAATTAAAAGTATAGAATATGTTCGGTATTGGTTCTAAGAAAAAAGAAGTGACTGTAGAAAAAGCCGGTTCTTTACATTTAATGATAGATGACAACGAGAAACTCACTATCACGGAACTTACAATTAATGGGGAAATAAACGGGACGGACCTTCTCTTACTTCGTGAAATGGCGGGATACACCGTTTCTGGAAGACATCCAAACGGCGCGCTCAAAAGACTGGATCTTAAAAATGCCAAATTTGTTCCAGGTGGGCAAGCGTATGCAAAAAGTGCTGACGGCGACTGTTTTATCGAGGAGGAAGATGTGATTCCTGTAAGGGCCTTCCGTAAGTGCGCCAATCTGCAGGTGGTCATTCTCCCTGAAAGTACTAAGGAAATCGGAGGACATGCTTTTGAAAGATGTGTGAAGCTGTCATCTATCAATATGCCGGAAGGATTGCTGACCATCGGTTCCAGGGCGTTCAGGAAATGTTATGAAATCAAGTCCATCACTATTCCTTCAACCGTACAGACAATTGAACGGGAGGCGTTTGCAGAAGATGAGAAGGTGGGGAAAATCTATATGATGCCACCAACGCCGCCTGCCATTTCAGTCAATACCTTCTTCGCACTGGGAGTGAACAATGTGAAGCTCACTGTGCCGGCTGGATCTGCAGAGGTTTACAAGAAAAATATCTCTTGGAAAAAATTCAAAGCCATCAGAGAGGCGTAAATGCATGGGGGCATTGAAATTGCATTTCAGCCCCGATTGACAACATAAAAAAAACAGCGGAATAATCATTTTCCGCTGTTTTTTTTCGTTTCCTTGGGGAACTTATCCGATGGCAAGCTCCACGATTTTGTTCACGGCATCCTGAAGACCGTCTGGGTTCTTGCCGCCGGCTGTGGCGAAATGAGGTTGGCCACCGCCACCACCCTGAATCAGGCGGGCGGCCTCGCGGATGATGCTGCCGGCATTCTTGCCTTCTTTCACCATGTCGTCCGACAAGGCTACGGTCAAACCTGGCTTTTCATCTGCCAATGAACCGATGGCCACCACTA
>OMUD01000059.1 GCA_900314125.1 uncultured Prevotellaceae bacterium
GCACAACATAGCGGGCAGGACACCCAAAATAAAGCCAACAATCCTCTCCGCCATGGTCATCTTGTCGTAAAGCAGTTTGTTCTTCGCCTCCTCTTCTTTGCGGGCATAAGGAAGCACGTTGATGATATTTGATGACGCCCACTTAGCGAAGGGGTCTGCAGCAAGAAAAAGAGCCGCCATTCTCAAGTGGGCAAAAGGATCAGCCTGGGGAAGGGTGAAGCATCCAGTCACCTGATTCGCCTCCGCAATTTGGAAATATGAGATCAGAGTGAGGACGAGCAAAACAAAATACGCCACTAAAGCGAGCACCCCATAGGTACCGATGTGGGAATCCTTCATAATTCGCAGTATCGTCTGTCTGTCGCGTCCTCCTCCGAAGCCATCAAAAAAATCAGCGAATCCATCCTCATGTAGCGCTCCTGTGACCATCATCCTCGCCACCACCGCCAGTACAACCGCCACGGGCAATGGCAGAATAAACGATGCTCCCCAGAATGTCAGCGCCATAGTCCCACCTGTAATCCATCCGGCAAGGGGCCAAAAAGGCACCACCCTCTGATAATCCTCTTTTTTCAGTTCTGCCAACCTCCAGAAAGGAAGGCGTGTGAAAAAGCTGAATGTTGCAAGCAAGCGTGAAAACATAAACGGATTGAATTAGAGGTAATTAGAAATATTTGGTGATGTTGGCATGTTGGAAATTATCCATCTCGTTGATCATGTTGACAGCAGATTGGATGATAGGCAAAGCGCACAAAGCACCTGTCCCCTCACCCAGTTTCAGCCCAAGATGAAGAACAGGGTCAGCCCCTAAGGCCTTGAGCATCATGGCATGACCGCTCTCATCTCCCACGTGAGTGAAAATCATGTAATCAAACACATTGATATCGATTTGGACAGCGGCGAGTGCGCAAGCCGTCATAATAAATCCATCAACGAGAATGACCATTTTCTTCTCGGCAGCTTTGAGCATGGCTCCTATGGTCGCCGCCATCTCAAATCCTCCGAACCAGCGGATGATTTCCTTTGCGTATTCCGGGAAGTAGTTCCGTTCCTTCCTCCCCCCTTTGAATGTCCAGTCAGCCGGTGCCTCGAGCGGTGTGGCAGAGTCAATGCCCACCTGGCTGACGAACTTCCTCACAGCCTCTTTGAGCACCTCATATTTATGTGCTATCCCCTGTTTATCGAGTCCTGCCCCTGCCCCCACGCATTTGTCAAGTGGAATACTCTCGAAAAAATACATCCACACCGACGAAGGAGAAGTGTTGGCAATTCCCATCTCCCCAAACGAGATGATATTTGTTCCCGAACCGGCACATTTTTCAACTTCGCTGGCCCCCACCTCGAGAGCCTCCTGAAACTGCTCTTGAGTCATGGCATATTCATGGAGGAAGTTTCTCGTTCCGTAATCGATTTTCCGGTTAAGAATAGGATTATCGACAGCCGCCTTCCCTCCACAAACCTTATCCAGAAATTCCGGTTCGAAATCATAGTCCACTCCCACATCAATAAGATGTAGCGGCACATGGTGCTGTCTGCAGAACATGTTGACACCTCCTCCACCGACCGCAAAATTCTTCATCTGCTGCCAGGTGATTTCTCTTGGTGAAAGGCTGACTCCCTCCCTCTCAATGCCATGGTCTGCTCCAAAAAGAATATGTGCAGGTTGTGAGAGTTCCGGCTCAAGCGACTGCTGGATAAGTCCTATTTTCAATGCCAAGTCCTCAAGTTTTCCCAGCGAACCCTTCGGTTTGTTGAGATTGTCGATTTTATCCTGCAGTTGCTGAGTGAACTGCTTATTTACAGGAGTGATATTTGTAAAAAACGAATACATTAATATATAATTGCAAATTAAGTGTTGGGGTTCGTTAGAGATCGGCCCCTTTGATCGTTACAGGGATTCCGGAGACCATGAGCACAACCTGGTCGGCATGTTGAGCGACAAATTGATTCATCCATCCTTCCACATCCGTGAATTTGCGCTGTGTCTCATTGTCGCTCACTCCACCCGACCCGATTTCGTTGGTGACAAAAATAAACACCGCCTGCTGGTCAGTGAATTTGAGGAATTCGTCCTTCAGTTGCTGGAGTGTTTTTTCCACATGCAAGGAAGCCGCTTTTGCCGAGCGGAACCCCTCAGCCTGAAGGTCGAAAAAGAAATTGGTGGCCCAGAGAGTAATGCAATCGATGACAACCACTTTTCCATTCAGGTCATGTTTGCTGAGGAACTTCTCTTCCTCGATATTGACCCACTGGCTGCCTCTCCTTTGTTTGTGGAGTTCCACCCTATGCCGGAATTCGTCGTCCCAAATCCTGGAGGTGGCCAGATATACCGGATTATCCGCCATTTTCAAAGCCAGAGCTTCCGCATACTGACTTTTACCAGAACGTTGTCCTCCAGTGATGAGAATAATCTTTTTATCCATAATGTGCAAATTTAGTGAAAATTCGGTTAAAACGGACAAGATTATCAGCACAATGTCCGATAATTCATGAGAAAAGCGATAAAATGAAGTGAAAATTTGCACAAGCAACAAAAATAAGTTAATTTTGCTTATTACAAACCCTCAAAATCGAAAACATCAATGAAAAGATTCCTTTCCTTATTAACTCTGGCTTTAGCCTTCAGTATTTCCGCTAATGCCCAGACCACCTATTTCAACGGCGGTCATCAGGACGCCCCATTAGGTTTTGTGTTAGGTTATGTCAACAAATATTGGAGTACGGACATGAACGGCAGCACAATCAAAGAGAACCTGTGGGGTCAGGAAGACAAACGCCTTCATGGTTTCCAGATGGGTGTCACCTATTCCCCATGTCTGCCCTTCGGCCTTGGCATTGACACCGGCTTGTTTTTCGAAGCCTACATATCCGACAGCGAGGTGGTTCATGAAGCTGGCTATGACAACTTCACGGAATCAAACCTTTATATTCCAATTCACGGTATGTACAGGATTCCATTCAACCGCGACTGTTCATTGAGCCTTTATGGCGGTATCGGTATGAACATCGTTCTATCTGGTGAATACAACATTGAGTCCTACTACATCGGTTACGACTGGTTGGGCGGTCGTCCTTACGGCTATCACGAGACTTTCCCTGCTGCTTACCAAGCCTACGACGAAGGGGAATGGCCAAAAAGTTTCAACCTTCAGTGGGAATTCGGCGCCAAGCTGCGCATCAAGAACTTCATGATCGGTGCAGGCTATGCGATCGGTGCGACCAACCACAAGTTCTACCGCAAGGAAAGTGGTGACGGCTGGTACAAAACCCGTCAGAACAAGTTGAACATCAGCGTTGGCTACGTCGTTGATTTAAAATAGAAATTGGAGCAGAAAGCCTATTGATTTCTGCTGTCCTCTCAATTCCTCAGACACCCCTCTTGATGAGGTGCTGCACATCAGGATAACCACTGAGGTTATCCTCTGAAACACAATGCAATGACCATTCTACTGACAATTTTTGTATATTTTGGAATACTTTTGCTGATTTCCCGCCTTGTTGGTAAAGGCGGGAATGATGCTTTTTTTCGGGGCAACCGTAATTCTCCCTGGCCGATAGTGGCCATCGGTATGGTTGGCGCCTCTCTTTCCGGAGTGACATTCGTAAGTGTTCCGGGAATGGTGATGAGTGGTGACATGACCTATATCCAGATGTGTCTGGGCTTTATAGTCGGCTATTTTGTCATCGCCTTTGTCCTTCTCCCACTTTACTACAAATATGGGCTGACCTCGATCTACAGCTATCTGGGCCGTCGATTCGGTGGCAGTTCGCGCAAAACCGGCTCCATCTTCTTCCTCATCTCAAAGCTGACCGGTGCCGCAGCCCGTCTGTATCTGGTATGTTTCATCCTTCAGCACTATGCCTTCAGTTCTCAATTTTCGATGGGCAGTTGGAAGGTGGAGGTTCCGTTTGTTGTAGTGGTGCTATTCACCCTTCTTCTTATTTGGCTTTACACGCGCACGAGCGGTATCAAAGCTTTGGTGTGGACAGACTTCCTGCAGACCCTGTGTCTGATTGGCGCCTTGTTCATTATTTTATGGAAAGCCGGGAGCCTGCTCGGCATGGACATGTGGGAGTCTTTGGAAAATGTATGGGCCGACAGCCACAGCCGTATGTTTGAATTCAGCGACTGGTCGTCGAAGCAGCATTTTCTGAAGCAGTTTCTGAGCGGTGTATTCATCACGATAGTGATGACCGGCCTTGACCAAGATATGATGCAGAAGAATCTATCGTGCAAAGACCTGAGAAGCAGCCAGAAAGACATGTGCACCTACGGCATGCTCTTCGTTCCCGTGAATTTCCTGTTCCTTTCCCTTGGCGTGCTGCTACTTCAGGTTTATCAACAAACAGGTCTTCCCATTCCCTCCAAAGGGGACTCCCTGCTTCCCGACCTGATAGCGAGCGGAGTGATGGGTGACACGGTGCTTGTGTTCTTTACCTTAGGTATAATTGCCGCCGCTTTCTCAAGCGCTGACTCAGCCCTGACATCCCTGACCACAAGCTTTTGCATCGACATCTTAGACATAGAGCGGCCTTCGAGCCGTTATTACGCCCGCCGTGAGAAGTTACGCAAGCGTGTGCATTTGCTGATGATCACCATATTCGTGCTGTGTATCCTTGCCTTCAAATCTCTGGACAATCCAAGCGTGCTTGACGCAATCTACACCATAGCCGGCTACACCTATGGTCCGCTGTTGGGCTTATTCGCCTTCGGCATGTTCACCAAGCGCCATCCCCGCCGTATGTGGGTTCCAGCTATCGCTGTCGCCTCCCCCATACTATGTTTCCTGATTGACCACATCACCTTGATGTCAACCGGCTATAAATTTGGTTATGAGATGCTGATGTTCAATGGTTTCCTGACCTTCACAGGCTTGTATCTTTCGTCGTTGAAAAACAAGCAGCACCCTTCCCTGCCCGCTCAAAGCTGATTTCACGGCACCAAGGAAAGAGTGGCAAAGCTATACAAGTGTAAAATAAAATTGTAAAAATATTTGGAGTTGGCAATAAATTATTGTAAATTTGCAATTTAAAGGAAGCAGACATGAAACATCCCATTCGGAAAATATTATCAAAATTCAAATATGTGATAGCTTTGTCCATCTTTGCCATCTTCATACTTTTTGTAGGTGAGCATAGCTGGATCAACCGCCTTCAGCGTAAAAGCGAGATAGCCGAACTCAACCGTAAGATTGCAATCGAGGAAGAAAAATTCGAGAAAGACTCAATAGCGATGTCCCTTCTCGAAAAAGACAATGATGCTGTACGTAAGATAGCTCGTGAGCGTTATTTCATGAAAAACAGTGGCGAGGATGTGTTCATGATTTCCGATGAAGAATCAGTAGAAGCATCTGATGAGGAGGAAGAATGACGATGAATAAATATTTAACCTATTGTGGCTATGCCGGCTCATTGCTGATATTGGCCAGTGCGTTTTTATATGTAGTGATTATCCGCCATCCGATGTGGATAGCAGTGATGTTCACGATTGGTGTGCTGTTGTTGACCCTCCACCGTTTTGTCGGTCCAGACAGCGACCTGAGCCGCTCGAACGACAAAAGCAAGAGTTTGACACTCCGTCGCTTATACCGCCAGCGCGTGTTTGGTGTCTGCATATTGTATCTATGTGTGCTGTTGCTGTTCATCCATCCAGGTTTCTATTTTGGCTACTACATTGTGAACAGTATGTGGTTTCTTCCTTTCATCATCTTCACTGTGGTGGAATTATACACCGCTTTCCGCATTCCGTCGGTAGAGAAAAAGGAAGGAAATCTGAAGTAAGAATTGCAAAAACAGCCCCATAAAACTAAGAAATCTTTCCAAGCACCTCAAAAAAGATTCAACAGAACAAATAGAAACGTTATAAAATCATAAAAGTAGTATAAAAATTAGGAGATTCAGATATTTTTTGTAATTTTGCAAAAAATTAGGTAAAAGTATTATTAAAGCTGTATTTATTCACAATAAGTTCTCCGCTGATGGAGAATAGATTCAGGACTTCATGTCCAAACTTTTTCCAATAGACATCATCAATAATCAAGACGAGTCGTTTTAGGATACCGAGACAAAAAGAAGAACGTTCGCACGTGTAAAAACACAGATAGTAGAAAGAGAACAGAAATCAAATTCAATTTATCATCATGAACCTCAGTACGTTGACTGCTGTGTCGCCGATAGACGGGCGCTACAGAAGCAAGACCCAAGAATTAGCATCTTATTATTCAGAATATGCACTGATCCGCTACCGCATCCGTGTAGAGATAGAGTATTTCATCAGTTTGTGTGAGATACCTCTTCCCCAATTGAAGAGTTTCGACCACGGATTGTTTTCCCGCCTTCGCAGCATCTATGAAGAGCTGACGGAAGAGGGTGCCCAGCGCGTGAAAGACATTGAGAAGGTGACGAATCACGATGTGAAAGCCATCGAATATTATATCAAGGAAGAATTTGACAAGATCGGCGGTCTGGACTCCTACAAAGAGTTCATTCATTTCGGCTTGACGAGTCAGGATATCAACAACACCTCCGTTCCCCTTTCTGTAAAAGAAAGCTTGGAACAGGTGATGTATCCGCTGATAGAAGAGCTGATCAGCGAATTGGAGCAATATGCCACTGCATGGAAAGACATTCCGATGCTTGCCAAGACCCATGGCCAGCCAGCCTCACCAACTCGTTTAGGTAAGGAAGTGATGGTGTTCGCCTACCGTCTTCAGGAACAGCTTGCCATTCTGAAGAATTGCAAGTTGAGTGGCAAGTTTGGTGGTGCCACCGGCAATTTCAATGCCCACCACATCGCCTACCCCGACTACGATTGGAAGTCGTTCGGCAACCGTTTCCTTCAAGAGCGTCTGGGCATCGAGCGTGAATCATGGACGACCCAGATTTCGAACTACGACCATCTTGGCAGCGTGTTCGACGCTCTCCGCCGTATCAACACCATCATCATCGACTTAGACCGTGACTTCTGGATGTACATCTCAATGAACTACTTCAAGCAGAAGATTAAGGCCGGTGAGGTGGGTTCGAGCGCCATGCCACACAAAGTGAACCCGATAGACTTTGAGAATTCGGAAGGCAACCTCGGCATCGCCAACGCCATCTTGAGTCATCTGAGTCAGAAGCTTCCTGTAAGCCGTCTGCAGCGTGACCTCACCGACTCCACAGTGTTGCGTAATATTGGCGTTCCGTTTGGTCACACGGTGATTTCCATTCAAAGCACGCTGAAAGGTTTACGCAAACTGGTGCTGAACGAAGCAGCAATCAACGCAGACTTGGACAACTGCTGGCCGGTATGTGCAGAAGGCATTCAGACGATTCTTCGCCGCGAAGGCTATCCAAACCCTTACGAGGCTTTGAAGGCACTGACTCGTACGAACTCCGCCATCACGGAATCGACCATCAGCGACTTTATCGACAGTCTGGAGGTGAGCGATGATGTGAAGAAAGAACTTCATGGCATCACTCCTCACAGCTATACCGGCATGTGATTTATGCCCATGTTTTTTGAAACTTCATCCCTCAAAACATCTTGTCAGGCCAATCTGATAGAAAATTGCCCTGACTATAATCAAAAGGAATTAAAACTAACAAAATATATCCGCGAGGATACGAGATTATCAAAATCAAGTAAAAAAATTAACAGAATTATTATTTATGAGTGAATTTGATGAATGGCAGAACAGCAATGCTGCCGAGAACCAGAATCAGGAGAACCATGAAGGTTTTCAGTCCATGAATCACAAAAACAACGGATTCACAAACAATTACGGCTCTTCTAACGGACAGCCACGTCACCGTCGTCCACGTTTCAACAACAGCGAGCGCGGTTTCCGTCCTTCAGAGCAAGGTTTCCGTCCGGAAGGATTTGGCCGTTCAAGCAGTGACTATCAAGGAGGCTACAACAGCCAGTACTCCCAATACAACAACCGCGGTGGTTATGATAACTATGAAGGTGGCCAGCAGCGTGGTGGCTATGGCCAGCAACGTGGCGGCTACGGTCAGCAGCGTGGCGGTTACGGCCAGCAGC
>OMUD01000112.1 GCA_900314125.1 uncultured Prevotellaceae bacterium
CATTATGGCCACCACCTTGCTGTTGTATGCCGCCAGGTGTTCTTTTATTTTCGTGCAATGCTCATGCCGGCCTTTTGCCTTCTCCTCCAACCATACTGACAGCCAGTAGTCGGATTCATCCACATACATCATCACATGAATTTTTCCCGTGTCAAGATACCGATACACGAAATCAACCGGCAGGTCATGTACTTGTTTCAGCCTTCTCATTTCCTCGAAGACTGTCTCGCTATAGTATCTATTTAATTCCATAATTTCAAAACATTACGTTAAATCTGACTTTGAGCTGATTCCTCATCATCCTTGAGAGCGTCCAGGGCATAAAGAACTAATTTCTTCATTTTTACTTCGGAGATACTTTCATTTATATACCTGGCTATACTTTTCATCGCCTGCGCCAGTGCTAATAAAACTGACATAGATCTGGAATTTTCAGGAATAGCTTGCCGTATGTTCTCTAAAATGATGTTTGCCTCTTCAGTGATCTGGCCCACATTTTTTTCGTCTATTATTTCCATTTTGTTTGTTTTTTGGGGTGATAGCTGATGGTTAAGATCCTGCAGCAATTTTCTTTTTCAGATTAAAAAGCACTAAACAATAAGGCTACTTTTTTTATATCAATACCAAAAAAAACAAAACCATAACCTTTAGCTTTTACCTTTACCAAGTTTATAAAGGCTATTCCGATAAAATCTTCTCTTACAGGAATTATCTGGATTTGACTTATATCCTCTAATATTAGCAGCTGCCACCCTACTATTCGAGGAAAATTAGCGACAACCTCGTTATACAGCTGATTAGCTTTTTCAATTAAGACTTCTTTTTTCATAATTCAAAAAATTAAGATTCATTATTTTTTCGCTTTAATATTTTAGGGTTATCATGACGGCCGCTGCGGAGCCATTCTATTCGGATGCGGGCGGACATCACACCGCTCCCGCCGCAGACACCGCAAGCCACCTTTTCACTCTCATAGTCAACCAGGCTCCTCCAATGCCAGCCTTGACCACCGCAGGCGCTGCATCTCAGCCCGTCAACCTCCAGCTCCTCAGTCTGACCGCTGCGGAGCAGACAGCCGGGACAGCTTACCTCCAGTATTCTTCTGATCTCACTCATGACAGGATAAATTGAACTGCGAAACCGAATTCTTTACATAGACGGACCACTTCTATACGCTCCCAGGGATCCGAGCCGTGTGGGATGTCCACCGTCCGCGCTTTCGTTATCACTACCACGCCCTTCTTCCGGAGCCGGTACAACAGGTTGTCTCTCACGCTCGCCATAGCATCATACGTTATTAGTTGTTCTTGATTATGTGGGCGCGGCAGGTGACGCTCCTGCAGCTCATTCGGGATTCTGTGGTGTGCAAGGCAGTTGAATAATAAACAAAGATGACATTCTCAAAGATTCGTTGTAGTACTTGACGAGTAACTATTTACCGAATTGTTGTTTATAATTACATCCGACCGTTCTTTTATCGTCCCCGTCGGCATAGGGACGTCCTTGCTGCTTCACTTCTCGCAAGCTACTCACCATTGACACGCCGGTTCGCTCTTTTTTATTCCGGCTTTTCGCGCCCATAAACTCGTCCTACTGCCTCACGGTCTCGGACGAGAAAAAAGTTAGAAGTGAATTGGGTTTTTAAGAAAAAAACTTTTTTTTGGCAGACGCTTCTGCCGCAGATACTTTCCTTCTATCTACCACATTTCTTTATGAATTCCCGTCCTACTTCCTCGCGGTTTCGGGCGGGATGGAAATTATGTATGATGGAATTATTAGCTTTTTTATTTCTGGCTTATATCCATGGTCCTAATCGTAGACGACTTTGGACTTTGTGATTTTCTGCCCTCCTCTAGCGAGTGCTACATTCCGGATCTCTTTTGCCGCCGCACTATTTGTGGCGAACTTTAGAGCGTTATATACGGTGACTTCGGAAAATTTATCACCGGTATATTTCAGGCCAATCTGCTGGAGCTCCTCCATTACTCCAGCCATTACGACGATGCACTCATAATCTATTTTTCTAGCTCTTTTTCTCATAATTTTTTGCTTTAAATATTTTATTTCTATTATATTTGCAGAATTAAAAATAAATTAAAACTAAATTAAATTTAAATTCATTGCAAATATAGACATTTTGCCAATATCCACCAAACAAATGCCAATATATTAATATTTATTAACAAATAAAGTTTTCTTATGAGAGTAATCGATAATTTAATCCAGTACATGAATTACAAAAAGCTAAATGACAATGAAGTAACTTCTCAATGTGGTTTAGCCGTAGGAGTTATAGGTAAAGCAAAGGCTGGCCGCAACGATATTGGCAAAAAGTCTATAGACAAGATTCTTGCCACCTATCCAGACCTGAATAGATCCTGGTTGCTCACCGGTGAAGGCTCGATGCTGATTGGTGACATATCAGGCGACAGCAATGCCATTGGCCACGGTGCTTCCGTGTCGAACAGCAATGATTCAAAAATTGTGGAGAAATTGCTTGATGAAATATCTGAGCAGCGCAAGCTGGTGTCGGAGAGCCAGCGACAGGTCGATCGTCTGCTCAGCATCGTTGAAAAAATGACTAGTAATTTATAAGATATATGAGCTACAAAGGTAAGCTGTATTACGATCTTGGCTCTACCACTACTCGTAATGATCCCCCAGAGAATAAACCTGGAGATGTAAATGGCAACAATAACGCAATAGGGAAAGATGCCAGTGTCACTGTCAATGAGAGCGGCATCATCCTCCGCCTTATCGAGGAGATTCATCATCAACAGGTCGCCCATGAACATGAGGTCGACAGGCTTCTGGCCATAATTGAAAATTTAACGAATAAATTAACATAATCCTCACATAAGTGAAAATTCAACTAAAAAATTAACATAATATGGCACTTATCAAATGTCCTGAATGTGGCACAGACGTATCGGAATTAGCGATATCATGTCCGAAGTGTGCTTATCCCATAAGGGAAAAAAAATCTGAGATTCTGCAGAAAGAAACTGAAGAACTAGATTTAAAGGAAGAAGAGGAAGTAGATGAAGAACAAAAAAAAGAGGAAGACACTAAAAACAATTCTGAATCTTCAGCTCAACAACCCGAATCTAAACCAAATTGTTTGTCTGCATTTTTCGTTCTATTTCTTATAGGATTTTTCATTTTTATTATATATAAATCTTGTGATGACAACAGCTCATCCTATTCTTCTAATGACGAATCCTCTTATACCCGCTCTCAGATTGCTGACAGTCTGGATTCTGTTCGCCTCGTACAGACTAGATTAGATTCTGCCGCCAATTCTGAGACTATATCTCAATTAAAGCCTTTTTTCAACTTCAAGAAAGATGATTTCAACAACTCAACATGGGTGATGCCTAAATCCGCTCCTGCTTATACCAATCAGAACGGTTTTTACCTGTATTTTCAGTTGGATCCAAATAATGTTGCTTCTAATTTGCGTCTGCGCATTCAATATACCGCTTATGATTGGCTGTTTTTCCACACTGTCCATCTTGCAATCGACCAGCTTGGTAATGGCAATTACATCAATTTCAGCTATACCCCTGATAAAACTGAGAACGATTGTGGCAACGGTGGCCAAATCTGGGAGTGGTCTGACGAATACATCGACAGTGAAACCGCAATGCTGAGTGCAATACGCAATGCAGAGAAAGTGAAATTGAAATTTGAAGGCCGCCAATATTCTAAGGAAATGTCCTTGACTAAACAGCAGATCAAGGATATTGACCGGACTATGGCATTATATTATGCCTATGGTGGAAAATAATATTTGAAAAACTACGTCAATTTTTTCTTCAAAAAAACATCTAAAAACTCGGACGATATTCGGACGATATCATACTAATTAAAAATTTCCACACCCTCCCGCATATTCGCTAAAGATTTAATCTTCTGACAGTTGCAAAATATATAGGATGACGGAAAAATCGTTGTGTTCATCCTGCCCTCGCAACTAAGTAAAAAAGGAATCAGCCGTTTGGTTGATTCCTTTTTTATATTCTCTTCTGATTGAAAAAAATGAAACGGATCGCGACTTGCGAGTTAAGGTGATTTTTGAGACTTCTTGATATTTTTACTGTTTGTGCCATAACATCTTTATTAAGGCACAAAAGAAGCTATCTCAGTACAAAGTAATAGGACAAAAAAAGAAAATGGAAGTCAGGCTCGCACCATTCACTTGATTTTGAGCATGTCGATTTGGAGGTGTCCGTTGAATTCCACCACCTTGATATCCAAGTGTTTTCCATCATCGTTGCTCACCCGGAACCAGTCATCGCCTATAGATTTCAATTTCATGGAATTAGCAGTTTCAGCATTTCCATTTTGAATACCAGCTGTGAAGAATTGAGCGACGTTGTCAATACCATGCTCACCGCTCTTATCGTTCAAGAAACGCTTGCAACTGGCGGACAATGCAGATTCATCAATCTTTTGTCCCCCGTTGGCAAAAAAGTCTTTATAGAACCCTCGAAGGAAGTCCATCTTTTCTTGATCATTGGCTGCATAAGGCAACAGTCCTCCCCCACTTCCAGAAGTTGTAGGAGGCACATATTCCACAGGAGAGTAGTCAAATTCCGGATCATTTGTTCTCACTGTTCTCCTTGAGTTGCTGCGGCTGGTTGTAGGAGCAGAAGACGGAACGCTGTTGTGCGTTCTCATATCGCTTTGTATGCGGTCTTGAATGCGGTCATCGGAGTCCCAGACCTCATCGTTGGATGGTTGGGCTTCATCATCAACACTAGCTTTGGCAGGCTTTTTAAACCGTTCTTGGAATAAAGAACTGCCGTCCCCTCCCATTTCAGGAGGTGGTGCAGGTTCTCCCCATTCATCAACAATAGAATCAGTTTCGTTTGTTGTGTTCTGCTGGTTGACCACTTCTCCCTTCAGCTCTCCTGATTCAGCTTCTACTTTTTTCTTACAAGCACAGAAGAAAAAAAGCAAAACAGGCAAGGTAATGGCCAAATATTTAATATTCATCGTCATAATCCATTTATTTTTGCAAAGTTACGGAAAAATCACGAAAAACTATTGGGAATTGGGAATTAAAAAAATAATTAGGAATCTAAAA
>OMUD01000017.1 GCA_900314125.1 uncultured Prevotellaceae bacterium
GAGGATAAGGAAGGTCTTGTGATTTATGCGAAGCAATACCTGCAAGACCACCCGCTCATCAACTACTTCATGTTCGGTCACCGGCATATCGAACTCGACATCCTGCTCAGCAAAACCTGTCGCATGATGATTCTTGGCAACTGGTACGACCGCTTCACCTACGCGGTGTTCGACGGTGAGAACATGTATATGGAAAACTATATCGAAGGAGAGACGGAGCTGTGAGACCGACTCCGGTTAAAACACAAGCATATTCTCCACATTTCATCAAATAGACAAAAAAAGAAAGCACCCACTTCGGATGCTTTCTGTTTTTTTTATACTATACGGAGATGTTTAACGGCGAATCACGTTGTCCCTTACGCCCTTGATGATGCCATCTGGGTCACCACCCTGAGTTGGGTCGTCCGGCATACCCGCTCCATTCTTCAAAATCTGATTGTTGGTCTTTCCTTCCTGACCTGGCTTCAGCAAAATGAGAGTCGGTTTTGTCTGAGTTGGAGTTTTGATATTAGGAGCCGATTTGCCTTCCTGACCTGGCTTCAGCAGGATAAGCGTAGGCTTGGTGTTCTTTCCTTCCTGTCCTGGCTTTAATAATATAAGTGTCGGCTTCACGTTTCTACCACCTTTGATAGGTCTGATTTTCTTGGCATTTTTGTTGATAGAAGAAACTCTTTTTGTAGTTCTCACAGCAGAATTTCTTTGAATCTGAGCCATGCTGACTGTAGTACCTAACGTCAGCATCATCATTAAAATCAAAAATTTTCTCATTTTTCAAATTGATTTAAAAGGTTTATAAATAAGGAAATAACTCCGTCTTTGGCAAACAACATGAAAACCGATTTTTTACAAAACCTGAATTTACGCTTTGACCATGCAAAATTAAACATTCTTCATAAAAAAACAATATTTCACTAATAATATTTCCAAATTTTCGCAGTTTTATTCATTTCATCAGCATAAATTGCTGCCATTCAGATATCTATTCACAAAATTGCATATATATGTAAAAAACTTGCAATATAATTTGCATATATACAAAAAAGTGCGTATATTTGCAGTCGATTTGAAAAAATATACAAATAATATACTATATGAGCACCAAAAACGAGCGATTAGACACGATCAAGATGATCATTTCAAGCCGCGAGATCAACAATCAGGACGAGCTGATTCAGGCGCTCAAGTCCGAAGGGTTCTCCCTCACCCAGGCTACGCTGTCGCGCGACCTGAAGCAGATGAAAATCTCCAAGGCCATCTCGCAGAACGGCAAATCGGTGTATGTGCTGCCGGCTAACGCCATGTACAAACGCGTGAAAGAAGCTAGGCCTATCGGAGAAATGATGACTCACTCAGGATTCATATCACTCCGTTTCTCGCGCAACATTGGAATCATCAAGACCCGACCTGGTTATGCCAGCAGCATCGCCTACGACATTGACAACGCCGACATTCCGCAAATCATCGGAACCATCGCTGGAGATGACACCATCATGATTGTGGTGGAGGAAGGAGTGGCGCACAACGACGTGAGGGCAGCCCTGTCACATATCATTCCTGTGTGAGCAATCTTTTTTTGAAGAAGCCACTAAGCACGACGAAAAACAGCAAAGACACAAGTCAACGAACATAATATCCGTAAATTTAAAAAACAGAAATGAAGTACAACGACGATATTGAAATTGTGGTAGCTGACACATCACATGAAAAATATGTCGACACCATTCTTGAGACCATCACCACTTCTGCCAAGAAAAGGGGAAGCGGAATCGCATCAAGAACACACGAATATCTGCTCACCAAGATGAGAGAACGAAAAGCCATCATCGCACTGGCAGGAGCAGAAAAAGAGTTTGCAGGATTCTGCTACATCGAGAGTTGGGGAAACAAGGAATACGTGGCCAACTCTGGATTGATTGTGGTGGAGAAATTCCGGAACCATCACCTCGCCACCCGAATCAAGGAGGCTGCGTTCACACTCAGCCGCCTGAGATGGCCAAAGGCAAAGCTCTTCGGTCTCACCAGCCAGGCAGCGGTGATGAAGATCAACACGAGGCTCGGCTATGTGCCTGTGACTTTCGCCCAACTCACGCAAGACGATGCCTTCTGGGCAGGATGCGGCACACCTGAAGATCCTCACTGCATCAACTGCGACATCCTGGCACGCACCGACCGCAAATACTGCGTGTGCACCGCCATGCTCTATGACCCTGCCGACCATCAGGGAGAGCCGTTGCCTGTGGAGTTCCCACCCGACATCGTGGCCATGGCCAAGAAATTCGCAGAAGAGAACAGATAAACCGAACGGCGGATTACCGTCCAAACAATGTCAACAAAAAAACAAGATAAGAACATGTCTGAGAAGAAAAAAGTTGTAGTAGCCTATAGTGGCGGGCTCGACACATCCTACACCGTGATGTATCTGGCCAAGGAGATGGGATATGAAGTTCATGCGGCTTGTGCCAATACCGGAGGTTTCAGCCCCGAACAGTTGAAAACCAACGAGGAGAATGCCTACAAGCTCGGTGCCACCAAGTATGTGACACTCGACGTAACTCAGGAATATTATGAAAAATCGCTGAAATACATGGTGTTCGGAAATGTGCTCCGCAACAACTGCTATCCGATTTCCGTATCCTCCGAGCGTATCTTCCAAGCCATCGCCATCGCACGATATGCCAACGAAATCGGTGCGTCAGCCATCGCACACGGCTCCACTGGTGCAGGCAACGACCAGATCCGTTTCGACATGACCTTCCTGGTCATGGCGCCGAACGTGGAAATCATCACACTCACCCGCGACCGCAACCTCTCACGTCAGGAAGAGGTGGACTACCTCAATGCTCATGGATTCTTTGCCGACTTCACCAAACTGAAGTATTCTTACAACGTGGGTATCTGGGGAACCAGTATCTGCGGAGGCGAACTCCTCGACTCCAAACAGGGATTGCCTGAGAGCGCCTACCTCAAACACCCTCAGAAAGAAGGTCCGGAACTGCTCAAACTCGGATTCGAGAAAGGCGAGCTGGTCAGCGTAAACGGCGTGAAATACGACGACAAGATTGAGGCCATCAAGAAAGTGGAGGAAATCGGAGCCGCCTACGGCATCGGCCGCGACTGCCACGTGGGCGACACCATCATCGGCATCAAAGGACGTGTGGGCTTTGAGGCCGCCGCTCCTATGCTCATTATCGGCGCACACCGTTTCCTTGAGAAATACACGCTCTCGAAATGGCAGCAATACTGGAAAGACCAGGTGAGCAACTGGTATGGCATGTTCCTTCATGAGAGCCAGTATCTCGAGCCTGTGATGCCAGACATTGAAGCCATGCTCACCAGCAGCCAGCGCAATGTGACTGGAGAAGTGACACTCGAACTTCGCCCATTGATGTTCCAGACTGTGGGTGTGGATTCTCCAAACGACCTGGTGAAGAACAAGCTGGGCGAATACGGAGAGACCGCCAAGGCTTGGAGCTCCGACGACGCCAAGGGATTCATCAAGGTGTCGAGCACAGCACTCCGTGCTTACTATCTCGCACACCCAGACGAGCAAAGATAAACCACCTATGCAGAAGAGATTCTATCTTTCCGCCACCGACAAAAAGTTGGGAGGAGTGTGCGGCGGAATCGCCGAATATTTTGACATTGACTCGCTGCTTGTGAGAGTTGGTTTCGTGGTGTTGGTGTTCGGACTGGGAGTGGGCCTTCTCGCCTATTTCCTCCTCTGGATTCTCGCACCATCAAGATAAAAGGTGACTCTAATAAGTTTTGAAATTATGATAAAAATAGGAATATTGGGAGCTGCAGGCTACACCGGGGGTGAACTCATCCGCCTGCTGCTCAACCATCCCGATGCGGAGATTGTGTTCGCCAATAGCGAGAGCAATGCCGGGAACCCCGTGAGCGATGTGCATGAAGGGTTGATTGGAGAGACTGACATGACCTTTTCGTCGGACATGCCGTTCGACAAAGTCGATGTCATTTTCCTCTGCTTCGGACACGGCAAGAGTGAGGCGTTCCTCAAGGAGCATCCCGTTCCTGAGCATGTGCGCATCATCGATCTTGCACAGGATTTCCGCATCGCAGCCCCAACCCACGACTTCGTCTATGGACTGCCAGAAATCCACAAGATAGAGACTGCGGCATGCAAGCATCTGGCCAATCCCGGCTGTTTCGCCACCTGCATCCAACTTGGACTGTTGCCACTGGCAAAAGCAGGTCTGCTCACCCACGACGTGAGTGTGAACGCCATCACTGGAAGCACTGGAGCCGGTCAGAAACCAGGCTCCACCACCCATTTCTCGTGGCGCAACAACAACATGAGCACCTATAAGGTGTTCTCCCACCAACATCTGCACGAAATCAGGCAGAGCCTCAAAGAGTTGCAGGGAGAGTTGAAAGCCAGCATCGACTTCATCCCTTACCGCGGTGACTTCCCTCGCGGCATCTTCTGCACGGAAGTGGTCACGTTTGACGGAGAGGAGGGCACAGCATCCAACCCATCGGGTGAGCAACTTGAACAGCTGTATGAGGATTTCTACAAAGATGCCGCATTCACACATTATGTCCACAAGGCAATCGACCTGAAGCAGGTGGTGAACACGAACAAGGCGCTTGTGCATATAGATAAATTCGGCAACAAGGCGGTCATCACATCCGTGATTGACAACCTACTCAAAGGAGCCGTCGGACAAGCCGTGCAGAACATGAACATCATGTTCGGAATCGACGAAGCCACCGGTCTTCGTCTCAAAGCATCGGCTTTTTAAGCCAAGTGGCAACCGTAATATTAGTTTTTGAACAACAAGCAAACATCCAGAGACAGATGAATCTATTCGACGTATATCCATTATTCGACATCACTATTGACAGGGGTGAAGGCGCCAAAGTGTGGGACGACAAAGGTGAGGAATACCTCGACCTCTACGGCGGACATGCCGTAATCTCCATCGGCCACAGCCATCCCCATTATGTGGAAAAAATCACAGATCAGGTGAAGAAACTCGGTTTCTACTCCAATTCCGTGAAAAACCCACTTCAGCAGGAGGTGGCAGACAAGCTGGGAAAGCTCAGCGGATATGAGGACTATCAGCTGTTCCTCATCAACTCAGGTGCTGAAGCCAATGAGAACGCCTTGAAACTGGCATCGTTCTACAACAAGCGCACTCGTGTGCTTGCCATTGAGAAAGCCTTCCACGGACGCACCTCGCTGGCGGTGGAAGCTACCAACAACCCCAAGATCATCGCTCCGGTGAACGCCAACAACCACGTCACCTTCCTGCCCATCAATGACCTCAGCGCATGGGAAGCAGAAATCAACAAGGGCGACGTCTGCGCCTGCATCATCGAATGCATTCAGGGTGTAGGTGGCATAAGGTTGGTGGACAAGGACTTCCTTTACGGAATCCAGAAACTCTGCGAAGCACACAACACCGTACTCATCTGTGATGAGATACAATGTGGCTACGGACGCAGCGGTAAATTCTTCGCCCACCAGCATCTGGGTGTGAAGCCCGACATCATCACTGTGGCCAAAGGAATCGGCAATGGTTTTCCAATGGGAGGTGTGCTCATCTCACCGAAATTCAAGCCAGTCTATGGACAGCTCGGCACCACCTTCGGTGGCAACCATCTGGCTTGCGCCGCAGCCATCGCCGTGCTCGACGTGATGAAGGACGAGCAGCTCGTGAAGAACGCAGCCGTGGTGGGCGAGCATCTGATGAAAAGGCTGAAAGAAGCGAACCTGCCTCATGTGGCAGACGTTCGCGGACGAGGACTGATGATTGGCATCGAGCTCGATATGCCATACAAAGAAGTGCGCTCCGCATTGCTTTTCAAGGAGCATTGCTTCACTGGCTGTTCCGGCACCAATGTCATCCGTCTGCTGCCACCGCTCTGCCTCACCATTGAGCAGGCCGACCAATTCGTGGAGAAATTCACCAAGGTGCTGAACGACTTCTAACCAAGTTTATTTCATACTGACAAAACGGCCATTAGGCCGATGCCATAGCTATCAGATCGGGAGAATGAAAAGCGAGACGGCAGTCAACCGACTGTCGCCTCGCTTTGTTTTTTTGCAAATCTCGTAACGGCATGGATGCCGCCATAGCCTCATCCGCCACTAATGCACAATCACCATAGTGGCACCGAAGCCATACTGTTGGAAAGAGGCATCTTGGAAAGAGCAGTTTTTGTATTTGTGTTTCAGCTCCTGGATCATGGCATTGCGAAGTACCCCCTCCCCTTTTCCATGGATAAACACAATGCGCTGTCCTTTGTGCTTGATATGAGCGTCGAGGGTCTTACGGAACACACCAAGCTGATATTCCTTGATATCGGCAGCCGACATGCCGGATGTGGTTTCAAGCAACTCATGTGCATGCAAGTCAACCTCTATCACCTCGTGCACGTTCGATTTTTTCGATACCCGTGCCTGCTGGCGCTCCACTCTTGTGTTGTCGTTCTTCTCAATCATGGCTTTCTGCAGTTCCTGAGGATTCACGGAGAAGCTGCGGGGCAGGACATCATCCTTCACGATGGTGAACTCCAACGCCGGCTCATCAAAGAAGAGGCTCTCTCGGAAAGTGTGGAATTTGAAGAACTTGGTGGTGTCGATGCGGAGGTCCACACTTACCGGCTGTTTCAGCAGGAACGGCTTATCCTCCTTGTACGCCACGAACTGAATGCCCACGCGCTCAATCGCATTGAGCATGGAATGGTCCAGCTCCTCCACAAACACCTTCGTGTTCGGTTCGACCACTCCCTGGGCGCGCAGTTGATAGGTGTTGTTCTCTTTGGATAGATAGATATAGTGGATGAAGTAGTTGCAGTCGTTCACCAGATAACACTCAAAGGTGGTCTTGGAAAATTCTTTAGGATCTACTGGAACGAACGAAAGAAACACACTAAGCTTGTCGCCGTCAGCCCGCTCTTCCGGCTTCGGTTTGTAGGTGATAGGACGGTCAGCTGGGTCAATATCTTCCTCATCTGCTTCGTAATTGTTGTCTGTTGCCTTGGCTGACGGTGGCGCAGCCACGGCCTGAGGTTTTTGATTACGTCCCATCGTATCCACCTTTGCAATATTATAGTCGTCGGTAGTGACCACTACCACATCTGTGGCAAGCACTGGCATCTGGAAGCCGTCCTCATCCTCCACCAACACGATGTTCTTACCCTGAAATCCTTTGATAATGCCGCCTCCAACATCTGACAGGAAGCGGACTCTGTCGCCTATTTTCATATTCTTCAATCTATAATAGCATTTAGTAACGATAAAAAAATAACTTGCCTCATTTTGACCTGTACAAATTAGTGATGTCACCTTCATCTTTCGGACTGTTTTTGCCCATTTTCTCAGTCATGATGCCCGCATCACTCCTTCGAAAACGTACAAAAACATCTCCAAAATATGAACAAACTGAGGCAACTTATTTTTTTCTCATTACTTAATTTGCTTTATTCGTCATAAAAAAAATAATTCGTATTAATTCGATTAATTCGTCGTTTTAGAAAAACAATTCGTCGTAAAAAAACAGAGAGCATCATCACTTTTTGATTTTCTTGCGGAGCAGTTTTGCCAGTGGGTGCTTGATGGCTTTCAGCCCCTTGGCGAGGCTCTTGCAGTTGAGCTGCGCACCTGCAAGTGAGGTATGGGTATGGTCGTGATTGAACATGGCCGCAGCTGCCTCCTTGCCCATCTCATCAAGAGCATCTGCCGTGATGTTGTGGATATCCACAAAGTCCACGCCCGTCTCTTCCACCACCTGACGGTACCAGCGTCCGTAAGAGTCGTTGCGGCGTTCCACCTTTCCTTTCGGCCATTCGTTGCGTGGCGTGAGGCTCAGCAGAATTGGAGTGGCGCCTTTCTCACGGGTATCCTCAATAAACTTCTTCAGGTACCATCCGAAAGAATAGATCACCTCGTAGCGTCCATCGCTCTCCATCTTATACACATGGCATGTGTCGGCTGCTGTGGCGATTACTCCGCGCTCCTTTGGTTTGTCGATGCCACCAATGTCGTTGTGGCCGAATTGCAGCAACACATAGTCGCCTGGTTCCAAAGAATTGTAAATCTCATCCCAGCGTCCTTCAGCAAGGAAGGTTCGGGTGGAGCGTCCTGCTTTCGCACAGTTCACGAACGTGCATTTCTCTCCATCGAACACAGTGGCGGCCTGAGAGCCCCATCCCCACATGCCGTTCGGATCCTTGTCGGCGTTTTTGCCGGTGGAATCACCAGCAAGGAATACCCTTGGTTTTTTCTTTGCGGTATTCTTCTTTGCTTTCGTCACCACCCAGTCGGGATGGGTCTCCAGAACCGACTTAGGATGCACCATATCCTGGATAAGGCAGGCCTTCAATCCTGCAACTTGCGGATTGGTGCAGGCGTCAAGTCCCTCTGCAAAGCTGGCTGCGTTCATCCGCGCGCCAAATGCCGATGAGTGGATTTTGTCGCCGAAGAAATGATAGGCGGCTTTCCGCTTGCCGTATTTCTCGAGTTTAGTGGCAGATATGTCGTTGAGATCAATAAACGGAGTGTGCAACTCTTCCGCCATGGCTTTAATCCATGGTGTAAAGGTTGTGAGTTTGCGGTCCACCTTGTTGGTGTCGCTCTCCTCGTATGCCTTGCGTGGAGTGAGTGTGAGCAGAATCGGTGTGGCACCTTTAGCCCTGATTTCATTCACGAAACGGCGCATATATCCTCCAAATGTATAGACGGTCTCCACACGGCCGTTCTCTTTGATGGTCACCACCGTGGAGTCCTCAATCAAGTACTTGTCGTACGGTCCGCCATTGCTTTTTGGGCTTTTATAGCTGGAACGCGCCCGGTTCTCATCAATTGGGCCGTTGTCGTTGTGTCCCAGTTCGAGCACCACATAGTCGCCTGAACGGACACCCTCAAGCACGGGTTTCCACAACATGTTGTAGAAAGTGCGTGGGCTGGTTCCACCAAGTGCGTGGTTCTCCACCGTGATCTTATTCTGGTCGAAGAAGAGATGTTCATAATATCCCCATCCCCACTGTCCGTTGTTTCCATTGCCCAGTGTGCCATTTCGCATGGTGGAGTTGCCCACTAAAAACAACACTGGATTATTTCCTTTTCTCGACAACCCGCTCACAGGACGCGCCTGGTTGGCCTTGGCCAGTGAGTCGAGTGTCACATCGCGCACGCCGTTGATATCTTTCCAAATCGCATCGTTCTTGTCCTGTGCCGTTGCCGTGATAGATGCCAAGCAGCAAAGAACAACCAGTAAAACAGTTTTCTTCATATCAGTTTAGTTATTCAGTTAATCATTTTGAGTCATTATTGTCTTTATCTCTTGCAAAGATACGATTTTTTTCGTTTAATAATGATAAAAAACAAATAATACAATTCAGACAATCATAGTAATAATCTAAAAACACTTTTCTTATATCAAACTCACATTAATTAAAAGTTGATTCATAGAACTCCCCCTGAGTCTTGCCTTTGATATTTGTATATAAATTTGTATCTTTGTCGTCACAAATACATAGACAAAGATGGTTTATTGTTTTTCCGGGACAGGCAACAGCCAGTGGGTGGCAGACAAGTTGAATGGACTTTTGACCGACGAGCCAGATGTGTATGGATTGGTTTTTCCCGTGTATGGTTGGGGAATTCCTAAAGTCGTGGATGAGTATATCCGCAAGCATATCGACTCGATTCAGCAATCGAAATATATCTATGCCGTGATGACCTGCGGTGATGATGTGGGCTATGCCGACAAGGTGCTGCGAAAGGCGCTGGGAGGCAGGCTCGACGCCGTTTTCTCCCTTCAGATGCCCAACACCTATGTATGCCTGCCCGGTTTCGACGTGGATAAAGATGACGTGGCTCAGGCCAAAGTTCAAGGCACTCTGGAACGGTTGCCTACCGTTGCCGGGCATATCAGGCTGCGGGAAAAACGGACCGATGTCGTAAGAGGGGCATGTGCATGGGTAAAAACCTACGTGCTCAGACCGATGTTCAACCGCTTTTTAGTGACCGACAAATATTATCATGTCATCAGCAGCCAATGCACACAATGCAAACGTTGCGTAATGGGATGCCCACTTGGGAACATGACGGTGGATGAAGAAGGAAATGTCGTTTGGAAACATGAGAACTGCACTGCCTGTCTAAGGTGCTACCACCGATGTCCAAACAAAGCAGTGCAATTCGGAAGATTCACAAAAAACAAAGGACAAAAAATCCAGGTCTTGGATTGATTTTTTGTCTGAAACAAAAGAACTGGATGTCTGAAAGATTGCAGGACACTTTTTATCCTGCCACAATTCCAAACCCCGTCAGGTATATACCCAACGTCTTAGAATAGTCGAGATCGCCGATGCTGTTCCAAGGAACATCGTAAAAGTCCAGTCGCTTAACCACCCTGTTCTTCTTGTCAAAGTAAACTTTGCTGATAATTCTGTATTGTAGCAGAGGCTCGTCGTATTCATAGAGCACTTCGCAACGGCACACCTTACCACTCACACCATCTTCTTTTGCTGCCTTTTTGCATATTTTTGCGTCTTTGTAGTCGTAGCGTACCCAAATCTTATAGCCGGCATAAGATTTTTCCTTGCAGTCACTTGCATTAAGTACCATGACATCGTCTTCACAAACTGTGCAAAAAGTTTTCACTTGCGCATTCGAGCACAAAAAAGTAAAAAGGCACAATGCTGTTAAAAGTAATTTTTTCATTTTTGTATTAAAATTGGTTTGACGAAAAACAAATACACGTTTAATCCGTTGATTGTTTGAGAGATAGTAGGTTCGCAACAATTTCACATACAGCGAAAGGCAAAATCAGATTTAAAATATCGCCATGTTTGAAGCCAAAGTTACTGAATTTTTTTGCAATGGCAATTCTTTTTTGCAAGTTTTTAACTTAGAAACGTCATATTTTTGTGAGTTCATATACCAGATAGGAGCTGTAGGACTTCAGAAAACTGTTAGCCATGGCATAGTCAAAGCCCGTCATGGCTTTGCGAATCCTGACCGGCAGTTTATGAACCGGCAACATCATGATCCCTAATCTCCGCTGGAGTTTGAAACGCTTCTGGGCCAGATTGAGCACATCGCTTTTGTCCATGGATGTGGCGCCATGCCAGGACTCTTGCTTATGACGCAGCAGGTTGCGCCTTTTCTTCGAAGGGATGTCAAAGATGAAACGGCCACCAGGAGCCAGAATACGGTGAACTTCTTCAAACATCCGGCTGATGGTCTCAACATCCAGATGCATCAGAAGATGAAAGGAATAGACAATGCCGAACGTTTCATCAGGGAAGCCCGTTTCGCAAGCTGACGCCTTGACAAATGTCACATCCGGATGACGTTTTTCAGCAAACGTCATCATCTCTTCACTGGCATCAAGCCCATGCGTGGCATAGTTGGTGAGGCGACCAGTGCCGCAAGCGATTTCCAGCCTACTGCCGTTCGATGCGGGGTCAATCAGTTTATCCAAGATCCGGCGTTCCTGGGCATCGATAAATTTCCCATAGCTGTTGTTGAAGCGGCTTTCATCATATTCAGCAGCTATGGAATCGTAATAGTCCACAATATCTTTATTCATAACCAATGGGATTTCCAAAAGGAATTTGACATCACAGATTTGA
>OMUD01000022.1 GCA_900314125.1 uncultured Prevotellaceae bacterium
GGTGAAGGTGACAACTGAAATTTCTGAAGAAACAGAGATTTGAAATATTCATTTATTTGCTGATATCAAACAAAATTACTACTTTTGCCTTCGATTTAATGTAATCCATTTTTTGTTGGAGCATTCAATAATCAGTTTTTTAGAGCACCTCTTTAGTGGCGCGAGTGTTTATTGGCAGGCGGAACACAACGCACTTCACTTTTACTTTTCACTTTTCTTTTTTCACTGTTTCTCATTATTTTCGTACATTTTTTTGTCATGATGGATTATTTGTCTGTTGAAGTTAGCTTTTTGAGCTGTTGAAGGGTATTAAGTAACGATAAAGAAAAGACATGATGGAAAAGATGCATATTCAGCAGCTGTTCAGGCAGAACTATGGCAAAATGATGAGGGTGGCGCGTTCCATTCTTTTTGACGAGGAAGAATGCAAAGATGTGGTAAGCGACATTTTTGCGAACTTGCTTCATGGGAACAACGTCCTGTCGGCCCAAACTGAAGAGTACTATCTGATGACAAGCGTGCGCAATCAGTGTCTGAAGCGGCTGCGACATGAGGAGGTGAAACGGAGAATGGCAGCGAATGCCACATCCTTGCAGACTTCGGACGACGAGAGTGATGACGAACGTCTTTCCGAAATCGACGAATTCGTGGAACGTCATCTGACTGAGCAGGAACGACGAATCTTTCAACTCCGTTTCAGCAAGGGCTTCTCCTATGAGGAAATAGCGGCTGAGGAGGGAATCAGCAGAGTGGCTGTTTGGAAGCATCTTTCACATGCCTTGAACCAGATCAGAAACCATTTCAAAAAGTGAAGACCATGCAGAAAAACGACAACCAACAGACAAAAGCGGGCCGAAAAGCGTTCACAACGACTCCACTGGCTGAACAAGAAGGAGCCAGCATTTCTCTCTTTCATGACATGCAGGAGCATCCTGAATCCTACTCTGACAATGAGTTGGAAGCCATGATGGACTCCCTTGACCAACAGCCAGACCTGGAGAAGGCGTGGAGGGAGTTCGAAAGCAAGTTCTCTGCTGACCATCCGAAAAGCCATCCCGCAACTTTTCACCATCAAATCAGAAAAGCAGCCGCAATCCTGATTGGCATTCTGATTCTATCGGGTATTGCCTATGCCGCAATTCGGCTTGTACGCAGCCATCAGCCTATGGTTCATCCAGAACAGGCAGAAAAACCGAAAGATTCTTTGAGAAGCAATCTTCCAGAACCACAAAAGCCATGGACAACAGAAGTAAACAGTTTCCGTACTGATAGAAATAAGTTTGAAAACAGAAAAGACGATAGTTCAAATCCACCTGTCCGGTTTAATGATGTCAGTCTGGACAGCATCCTGTCCGTTGTTTCTGCCCACTATGGAAAAACAGTTGTTTTCCGTAATGAAATGTCTAAAAACATGAGGTTCATCATCACTTGGAATCCTAATGAACCACTTACAGAATTTACTGACGAGCTGAACATGTTCGACGGAATGTTTGTGACAGTTCATCAGGACACAATCTGTGTTGAAACGACAGATGGGAAGGAGGTTGCATTATGAAAAATGTGCTGGCATTACTTCTGCTGCTTATCTCGCAAGTCACCGAGGCACAGATAACGCTCAGATTCAAAAACACACCAATCCTTGAAGCTTTGCAAACGATAGAACAAAGTCAGTCGGAGTATTCCATTGCCATTCTATCTGACGGACTCTCTGATTATCGCACATCGGCTGAAATAGATAATCTCACCACGATTAAGGCTGTTAAACTGCTTTGCAAAGACCTGCCATTGAAGATTAAGACGAAAGGGAATACCATTTATGTTCAGTTCAAGAATGACCATTCACCAGAAAACCGTGAAAAAGAAATCGAAATATCAGGCAACGTGGAGGACGGTTTTTTGGAAATGCCGTTGCCCCATGCCAAGGTGTCGATATGCAGGACTGACAGCAGTGTGATTGTGGATTCGGCAGCGATGTTCACTGCTTATAACCCTGATTTGAGACCTTTGCTTACCAAATACACGGTGAAAGTGACGACTGATGCAAATGAACTGTTGGTTCATGCAAGATTGAAAGGCTACAATGATGTTTGGAAACAGGTAATTATTGGAAAAAGGCAGACGGAGGTGGAAGTCCCTCCAATCCGTATGCGGAAAAGGATGGGAATGGAACTGGGAGAAGTGGTGGTGAAAGCCACCCGTGTAAAAATGTTCTACCGGGGCGACACCATCGTCTATGATGCCACAGCATTCAAGTTGCCACAAGGTTCGATGCTCGACGATCTGATACGCCAGATGCCTGGGGTGACGATGAATGACGATGGAGAGATATTCGTGAACGGACGGAAGATAGATGAGCTGATGTTAGGGTCAAGATCGTTCTTCAAGGGTAACCGCAAGGTGATGCTTGAGAACTTGCCTTACTACGTTGTGAAGGAAATCAAGGTGTATGACCGCCAGACCGACAAGAGCAGGGCGCTAGGCTATGACGTGGAGCCCAAGATGTATGTCATGGATGTGAATCTGAAGGAGGAGTATCAACGCGGCTATATTGCCAATGTGGAAGCTGCAGCAGGTTCAAATGAGCGGTGGCTTGCCCGTGCCTTCGGACTGATGTTCACCGACCGGCACCGTCTCACGTTGCTCGGAAACCTGAACAATGTGAACGAGACACGGCATATCGGGCAGTCGGGCAGCTGGACACCAGCCACCATGCCTAAAAATAAGCTTACCACAAGAAGCGTCCTGGCGGAACTGGACTACCATTCCAAAGGAGACAGATTAAAGAACAACCTGACGGCCTCGTACACTTCGACAACAGATGTCAGCGAGAGCCGGAGCCGTCATGAGCAGTTTTTAATAGGACTTACACCCACGTCGCTGACCGAAAGCACTAACCGTACGGGCAACAGGGCGTGGAATGCACACGATGAGTTCACGCTGACCAAGCCCTTCTATCTCTATGCTGTTGCTGATTTCCGTTATTCCAAGAATCACGGCGCGTTTAGTTCCATGTTCGACCAGTGGAACGACACGCTGACGGCCTCGCAGCGGACCCGTGGCTTCAACAAGGGAAAAACATGGAGCGGAAGCATGGAGGCGCAGGGCGCGTTCAACGTGGGTAAAAGCCAGAAGCATGCCGATTACTATGTCAAGGTAGAGCACAGTGAGAACGAGTCGGAATCGGCTATGAGATACAGTACTCGGCAATACGTGAATCCACAGCAGACCGTTCAGCACAACGTAAATGACATCAGTAACCGCAATACTTGGGGCGTCGCATCGTTGAATTATGGCATGCAACTTTTCAAAGGCGTGGACATGCGCCTGGGCGAAAGTTTCTACCTGACGCGCATCAATTCCCACGACTATCTTTACCATCCAGACACACTGCAACTGCCTTCGCAGATAGACGCCCTGACGGCCATCACAGACTTCAACAACTCATACGACAGCCGGACCAATGTGGCCGAAAACACGGTCGGCATCTCCTTCTCGGGCAAGGGGAAATACAAGCTGGGTCCCAACAGCCCGTTCACCATCAACTACCAGCGGTGGAATGTGGGCATCAGCGTCCCCATACGCCATGAATCGCTCGACTATCAGCGGGGACGACTCGACACGCTGGCACGGCAGAACACACTGTTCGTGAATACCTCGGCATCCTTCAGACATGCCTCGGAAAGCGGCAAGCATGATTTCAGAGTCCATGCCAGCCACAAGCGCAGCGCAGCCAGCCTCTCCGACCGCATCACCTATCGCGACGACAGTCAGCCGCTCGTCGTCAAGCTGGGCAATCCCGAGCTCAAGAGCTTCGTCACCACCAACGTCGGCATAGACTATTCGAACAAGGCCGGGCGCAACCAGCAGCAATGGCACGTGGGCACATCGGCCGACATCCACCATAGGCAGACGGCACAGTCGGCAAGCTACGACCCAGCAAGCGGTGTCTTCACCTATCAGCCCATGAACGTGAAGGGAGCCTACCGTCTGAATGCAAAATTCGACATCAGCCGCGCCATTGACAAAAACCGCTACTGGACGTGGCAGACCAACGCAGATGCGGGCTATCACCACTCCGTTGACCATGCCATGCTCACGGGCATGACGGCAAGCGAGGAGAACATTGTCAACACCCTGACCCTGCACGACTACGCCTACATACAATATAATAAAAATGCGCTGAACATCCGCGCCACGGGCGACATCCGCTGGCGGCACTCGGAGGGACGGATGTACGATTTTGAGACACTGAACGCCACCGACTTCCAGTACGGTCTCTCTGCCCGCTACACCATACCACGCCTGAACACCACACTATCAGCCGACGGCACCATGTATTCTCGTCGCGGCTATGGAAGCAGCGAGCTGAACACCGACGACTTCGTGCTCAACGCCTCCATCAGCCAACCCTTCTTCAAGGGCAAGCTCATCGCCCGCATCGAAGCCTTCGACATCCTCCATCAGCTGTCATCCACCCAATACACTGTGAATGCCCAAGGCCGCACCGAGACATGGTACCGCTCCCTGCCGCACTACGTCATGGCGCATCTGGTGTATTACTGGAACAAGAACCCGAAGAAGTCTGCAAGTAAGTGAGAGCAGGCGATACTTACATCAGCTCTGCCGAGCGAGAGCAGACTCGACTAATAATCAAATAGAGACCATCAAGAACAGATGAAAACTCTTCACCCTTAAAAAACAAAAAGAGAGCAATTTGCGTTGCTCTCTTTTTCCGTTGAATAAATAACAGGTGGTAGCCCGAGCGGGACTCGAACCCGCACAGCCGTTATGGCCAAGGGATTTTAAGTCCCTCGTGTCTACCAATTCCACCATCGGGCCGGCCATTATTCATTTGCGAGTGCAAAATTACACAAAATTTTTCAAACACAAAACCAATGTGGGGAAAAAATGAGGAATCGGCTGAAAAAGATGTGAGAGAAGAAACAGCTGACATCATATAATTATCTCAGAGTTTCCGGAACAAAACTGTCTGCACCACCCCACGTGCGAGGATATAGACGATGAAGGCAAACCATAAGGCATGGTTCTGCCAAATGGGGAAGAGAAAGTACCAAAGGGAGAAGAAAAGCACCGTGGCCACGACTGAGGAGATGAGCATCTGGCGTGATGCGGTGATGCCGATGAAGATGCCGTCCCAGATGAATGCACCGATTCCGGCTATGGGAACGAGCCACACCCACAGGCGGTAGTCGCGTGCGCAAGCCACCACCGATGCCTCATCGGTGATGAGACCCACAATCAAGTCATCGGCCAAGATATAGGCCAACGTGAACACAAGCGCCATCGCCCCACCCCACTTGAAAAGCCTGCGGACGGTTGACAGATAGTTGGGGCGGTCGCCAGCACCATAGAACCTCCCGCAAACTGCCTCACCCGCAAAAGCGAACCCATCCATGATGTAGGAGAAGAGAATATAGAACTGCATGAGGATGGCATTTGCGGCAAGCACCGTGTCGTTCTGCCACGCACCGGCCGACGTAAAGAACAGGAAAACCGACACCAGGCAGATGGTGCGGAAAAAGATATCGCGGTTCACCCTGAAGAACCGCATCATGTCGGACCTGACCATCACTCCTTTCCAATGCACATAACGCCGCACTTTTCCATAACGAAGGAAATAGACGGCCACCGCCATCAGCATCCCGGCATACTGGGCAATCAGTGTGCCGAGCGCCACGCCTTCCACCTTCATGCCCAGCACATAGACGAAAAGCAGGCTCGCAACGATGTTCGTGATATTCTGGGCTATGGCAATCGTCATCGGGGTGCGGGAATCCTGCAAACCGAGAAACCATCCGGAGAAAGCGGAAAGCGACAGCGAGGGCAATGTTCCCCAAACACAAATATTGAAATAGACCTCCACATAACGACGCACCTCCTCCGACGGACTCATCACCGCCAACGCCAAATGCCGGATGGGCACCTGCAACAACAGCAGCAGGGCGGACAGCAAGGCGGCTATCAGCAGCGAACGGCAGAAAAGGCGTCCCACTTCGTGCCAGTCCTTACGACCGTAGGCCTGAGCCGTGAGGCCGCTTGTACCCATACGAATGAACCCGAAAATCCAATACATCACATTGAAAATCATGCCGCCCACAGAGATGGCGCCGATATATGCCTCCGCCCCCAAATGCCCCACAATCGTCAGGTCCACCAAGCCAAGAAGCGGAACGGTGATGTTGCTGACAATGGCAGGCAACGCGATCTTCAATATCTGACGGTCAATTACATGCATGCTTTGATTATTCTCTGATTTTTTTTGCAAAGTTGGTGATTTTCGTGTAAATTTGCAATGATGCTATAAAAAATAAGGAAATGGAGAGAAAAAAATTAACATTCATAGCGTTTTTCGCATGCCTTACGGTTGCAAGTGCTTTCGCTCAGAGCACGAAAGTAAGGCTTGAGACCGACCTGGGGAACATCACCATCCAGCTGTTCGACGACACACCGGGACACCGCGACAACTTCATCCAGAACGTGAAGGACGGGATGTACGACGGAGTGCTTTTCCACCGCGTCATCCGCAATTTCATGGTGCAGACCGGCGATCCCGACACACGCGAGGGGATAACGGAAAAAGTGGAACCGGAGGACAGCACACAGATGGGACCGGCGATTCCTGCCGAAATCCATTTTCCTAAGCACTACCACATCAAGGGAATGGTGGCGGCTGCAAGGGAAGGCGACGACATCAACCCACAAAAAGCTTCGAGCAAATATCAGTTCTACATCGTCACCGGAAAGTTCATGAACGAGCAGCAGATGATGTCGCTGGAACAGGCGAAGCTGGCTGACAAACTGGATTCAGTATTCAATCAGAAACTCGAGGAGCACCAGAATGAAATCAACACGCTGCGCTCCAATCGGGAGATGACCAAACTGGCCGCCCTCTACGACAAACTGCATGAGGATGCCGAAATCGACTTCAAGGAAAGCAAAGTGCAGTTCTTCACCGACGACATCATCCGCGACTACCGCAGGTTTGGTGGCGCGCCTTGGCTCGATGGCGACTACACGGTCTTCGGAGAGGTGACCGACGGAATGAAGGTGGTTTCAAAAATCGAGAAAGTAAAGACCGGCGACGAGGACAAGCCCCTCAAAGATATCCGCATCATCAGGGCCGTTGTCGAATGAGAAAATGTTCTTGTTTATCAGGACAACGGAATAATGGAGTCTTTGTGGTAATTAAAACCCGAATCGGGAAAAATTGTCGGCATACAATCCTCATACGGGATGTATGCCGACAATTATTTTGCCTCCCCTGATTAAAGGAAGGTTTATATTGTTTTTTGGGATATTGAGAGTGACAACCATTCTCAAGCCCAAAGTTTTTTATCCTACAGCCATACTTTTGAATTTCATCACTTTATATGAATATTCAGAAGTCCATTCGCGAATTTTCAGACAAGGGGTAGTGCCGCCATATTCCACAATCTCATACGAATGTTCAAAAACATTAGGATCAAAGGAGTTGTATAGCAAAATGGAAGTGCCATCCAAGCTCCATTTATACAAACTGGCATTGGCAGGCCCGTGCAAGTATGTCGTTTCCTGACATAAATCGCCCGTATTGTCGAACTCCCACACCACTCTTTCTTCGGAAGGATCTATAACCTCAGGCTTGGAGTCGCCTGGCTCCCATGTTTCAAGCAACTGCCACTGACCGATCAGCTGATTTTTGTTTATCGTTACCGGACTGAGTTCTGGTTGTGAGGTGCGCTTGAAGTAGGTGGTTTCCTTGCTGAAGTTGCTATACATCACCAACTCTTTGGAGGTCAGCTTCTTGATTTCGTTGACAATCTTCATCGTTTCTCCCGATTCAGGGTCGGTAACAATATAAGAAACTGTTTTTCCATCACTTTCGTAATTCAATGTACCAGCAAAGAGCAGTTGTCCCTCATAATCGTATTCATAACTGGCTACTGCCTTATTCGCCTCATCGAATTGCCAGATGAATCCCTCGTTGTCGCCAAACTGTTCTTCACCTGAAAAATTGTCGACAGATTTAGTCAGTTTCCAACAGCCCTCAAGATTTGCAGAACTGGAATCCGTGTTGTCGTCGTCTTTACTGCATGAAACCAATGCGATGCCGGCATAAGCCATGCCAACAAATAATGTGGTTAAAAATAATAACTTTTTCATAACAAAATGTACTTAAAGGTTTTATAATAACAATTCATCAACATAGATATGAATTCGGTTTTTAGAATTCTTTATTTCAGCAGGCAATACTTGGCTGCGATATAAAACACCGTGTTGTCGAACGTTGTCTTATAGAAGTCCCCCACCCTGCCCAGATATGGCAGACGGGTTCCTTTGGGAAGATAATCAGGCACCCAGTGGTACTCAATATCCTCTGTCTTCTCCACTCCAGGAACCTTTCGGAATTGCTGGCGAGCCACAGAACTGCCGTTGTTCTCATCATAGCAGTAGATGCCGCTCTTGGTTGAAGGCCCCTCACGCAGACGGACGTTCGTGCCGTTCACCACGATGCAGCGCTCGCCCCTCACCGTTCCCGGCACGTGGGCCACATGCTTTGGCAGTATTACAGATGCTGCTGTATAGCCGCAAAAATATTCATACCCGCCTTCGCTCTCGCTTGGGTACACCCTGATGGCTGTACCTTTCTCCAGCAACTGATTCCCGCCCCAGCGCGGATCCTCATACGTGTAGTTCTGGCTCATCACCACAATCTTCTCCTGGGCATCAACATGTCCTGCGGCACCAAAGAATGCGAGAACCGCAAAAGTCATAACTCTCAATGTTTTTCTCATAATCAAAGGTTTTTAGATGTTCAAAATCTTTTTCTTTTCGCAAATTTATACAAAAATATCAACTTCACGCAAAAAAACGCCCGTTTTTTTTGGCGGGTATAAAAAAAATATCTACCTTTGCACTCGCAAATGAGAAATGGCGCTTTCGTCTAGCGGCTAGGACACATGCCTCTCACGCATGGAACACGGGTTCGATTCCCGTAGGCGCTAC
>OMUD01000211.1 GCA_900314125.1 uncultured Prevotellaceae bacterium
ACTACATCACCTCATCCTCCAAGGTGCTGAGCGGCATCAAGGACACGCGCCGTCCTCAACTGTTTGGAACCCCTGAACCAGTGGACGGAATCCTCAACATCGGAGAGAACATCGTGTTCAGCTTCTCAGAGGCCATCGAGCACAATTACCTTGACAACATGGTGAACTTCGACGTGAAGGGCGAGGTGAACAACAAAGACCTCACGCATCAGATCTGTCTCCAGTTCAGCGGAAACGGAGGCGCACAGACGGAAGCCCGCCGCAACTTCTCCGGAAAGGATGTGACCGTGGAGATGACCATCAAGCCTGACAACACCGGCAAGGAAATGCCGCTCTTCTCACACGGCAACGCCGCATCAGGCCTGCAGCTGCTCCTCACTCAGGAGAAATACCTGAAAGTGGTGATTCCGACGAGCACTGGAAATAACAACATCTTCACCTCCAGCAAGCCAGTAAACACCACTGACTTCTGTCATGTGGCAATGGTTCTCAGGACAGACACCACATCCACCACCCGACAGAAATTACTGCTGTATATAGGAAGTGAGCGTGTCGGCGAGTTTGAGACTTATTATAATGGCACGGGTGAGCTGCTCTTCGGCTCCACCAACGAGTCGGTGGCGAGAAAACGCACTTACTACAGCGGACGGATGATGGAAGCCAGAGTCTGGTACCGCGCACTCGACGCGACACTCATGGATATCTACGGCAACAAGCGCCTCACAGGCTATGAGTTGGGACTTGCCGACTACTACCCTATGAATGAGGGTATCGGCAACTATGCCACCGACAGGGCACAGGGTGCCTCTCTCAAGCTGGGCAGCGGCATCACCTGGAGCCAGCCTGGCGGCATGTCGCTCCACATCGACCTGGCCGATGAGGGAATTCCGCTCAACAAGAATTTCCTCGACCGCGAGAAAGAATACGACTACACGCTGATGTTCTGGTTCAAGACCGACCAGAAAGGCCGTGGCGTACTCATCAGCAATGGTTCGGGAGAAGCAGATGAATTAGGGGCTGAAAACCGCTTCTGCATCTCATTCGACTCCGACAAGCTGATGTATAAGACCCAGGGAAGGGAATACAATGTGCCGGGCTACTACAGCGACAACAAATGGCACCATTTCGCCATCACCGTGAACCGTCCGCACAACGTGGCGAACATCTATGTGGACCAGACCCTGCGTTCCACCATCTCTGCCGACTCCATCGGCGGCATGACGGGCGGCTATCCGATGCTCGGCGCCGCGCTGAAAGAGAAGAAAGTGGATGGAAACGTGGTGCTTGAGGACACGCGCAACTGGCTCACAGGAGAGATTGATGAGATCGGCCTCTTCGCTCAGGCACTGCCAATGGAGCTGCTCAAGTACTACAGCACCCACAATCCTAAGGGAGATGAGGCTGGACTGATTTTCTTCATGAACTTCAGCCATCAGGAACTCCAGGCCGACGGTTCTTTGGAAGAAAAACCGTATGCCTACAGCAGCAAAAAATACATCAACCATGACGGAAGCGTGGTCTATGAGAAAGATGAGGAGACGCAGGAAGACACCACGACTCCAAAACATGACTATATCTTTGACAGAGACAACTTCCCGGAGGATAAGCTCATCAGCCACATCACTCAGAGCACAAGTGCTCCGTGCAGCCAGTTTGAAACGCTCGACAACCTGAAATTCTCACATGTTGGACGTGACAACCAGCTCCTCATCAACATCAACGAAGTGGATGAGAAAATCAACAAACGCAACATCTACGTCACGCTCCGCGACATTCCAGACATGAACGGAAATGAGATGGTGTCGCCTGTCACTGCCTGCTTCTTCGTGGACCGCAACCCACTCAGATGGCAGCAGAAAAAGGTGGAGGATGTCATTTGGGAAAATGAAGGCACCACCATCGAGGTGGAGATTTCCAATGAGGGCTCCGTGCAGCACACCTACACTGTGACCAACATTCCTAAATGGCTCAAGGTTTCGCCTTCAACCAATGTAATTGAAGCGCAAAACTCCGCCACACTCAAACTGACGGTTGACAAGAGCCTTGACGTGGGATTCTACGACAACATCATTTACCTCACCGATGAGAATGGACTTGCCGATCCGCTGGCTATCAACATCACGGTCATCACCGACCAGCCTGAATGGTATGTGAACAGCGATATGAAAGAGTACAACATGGGATTGGTGGGAACGGTTTTGATCAAAGATGAGATTGACACCGACAGCCGCGACCTCGTGGGTGTGTTCGACCAAGCCGGCAACTGCCATGGACGTGCCAACATCGAATACAACGAAGACACAGGAGAGAACGGTCTTTACCTCACCATCTACAACAACAGCTCAGAGGAGATACCGCTGAGCTTCCGTCTCTGGCGCTACAGCACAGGAAAAGTGATGGATCTTCAGACAGAAGGACTGCAGACCATCACATTCAAAGCACACGAAGTGCTGGGACGCGATAAGCCAGTGGTGCTGATTGCCGGCAACAGCTATAATCAGACGATTGAACTGGCGAAGGGATGGAACTGGATGTCCACCAACATCTACAATGACCAGTGGAAGTCCCACTTCAGGGAGTTGCTGGAAGTTTACAACTGGACCAACGGCGATGTGATCACCGACAACACCGATGGTGCCACAATGACCTATTCTGGAGACCACTGGAATGTGTCTGACGAGAACTACAAGTTCCATATCGTGCCGCAACACATGTACTGCATCTATGTGAAGGAGCCTCTGACCGTTTATCTCTCCGGAACCATCGTGGAAGACAAGTACCAGCGTACCATTCCGATCAAAAACGGCTGGAACAGCATCGGTTACACGCCAATGGTCAACCTGCCGGTGGCTACTGCCCTTACAGACTACCGCGACCATGCCATGAATGGCGATGTGATCAAGAGCCACGACCAGTTTGCCGTGCTCACCATCACATCAAACAACAGCTATATCTGGAACGGAAGCCTCAAGTACATGAAACCAGGCGAGGGATACATGCTCCTCCATCAGGCACCAACCGAATGTGAATTCATCTATCCGTTCTATGAGCCGGGCAGCGTGTTCTTCGAATCGGCTTACAACGCCCCTAAGCGCAACGACATCGAACGCAAGGCGACCACCATGTCGGTGGCTGCTGTGACCAACGGCATCGAACTTCAGGAAGGCGACCTCCTGCAGGCTTACGCCGAAGGTGAGCTTTGTGGAGAAGCGCAGGCTCAAGCCGAAGACGGCATCTTCTACCTCAGCATCCAGGGCAGCGAGCGTAAGCCAATGTGGTTTGCCATCATGCGCGACGGAGAATTGGTGGCCTCCACTCCTGAGACCATCCGCTATGAGGCCAACAAGGTGGTGGGAAGCCCGTCGGAGCCAACAAGCATCGACTTCACGCATCAGGAATTCGAGCAGGAAGGCTGGTACAGCG
>OMUD01000114.1 GCA_900314125.1 uncultured Prevotellaceae bacterium
AAAAGCGGTTGGAGAATTCGTAGTAACGGTCGAGAGCAATCTCTTTGATGGTCATTATCTGTGAACTGTTGAAAAAAGGATGTTTAGGCGAAATAAACATCTCTGACAACAGATGTTGCTGGCTGCCTGAGAATATGAGGTGAACGTTCGGGGATAATTGTATTAGGGAACGAATGTATGCATCACCGCCGATTTCCTTGAATGTGCTGACTTGCTGAAATTCATCAAGAGCCAAGTAGCATGGCTGTTCTGAAGCTTTCATGTACTCAAATACTTGTTCCAACGTTTGGTGGCTATGCTGTGGTTCTATTGAAAAACTGAAAGAGGGAAGACCGCTGTAGGCGTCCGGAACCATAGTGGGACGCATGGATGATATGAATTGATTGAACCTGCGTTTCAGCGACTGAGATTTCGTGTCCAATTTGCCCATCACGGCGTTGGTGATCAGTTCAACCATCTGGGTGAATGTCTTGGCAGGGAAGATGTCAGCATAAAAACATTGAACTGCTTTATCCTCGATTTTCATTCTTTCAAATGCATGGTGAATAAGGCCTGTCTTGCCAATCCGCCGAGGAGCCATCAAAGTCACGTTACTGCCGTTTTGAAGGGCGTCAATCAAATTGGCGGTCTCTTTCTCTCGGTCGCAAAAGTATTCTGAGCCGAAATACCCGTATTCGGGAAAAGGATTTTGCAGTTTCATCGTTCAAGAAAATAAATTAGAGGTTTTTGCAAAAAACGAAATATTATTTCGTTTTTTACGTTTCGCTTTTTGTGAAATGCAAATTAAGGATTATTTTCCTTATTATCCAAATTTTTTGAAGAAATTCTCTGGAAATATTTGAAAAATTTTCAGTCTTAAAGGTTACGGCAAATGGATCAGCTGACTTCTTACTTATTTCCTTGTTTTTGCTCTCTTAATAATAGCCCGCGCCTCCACACCGTTTACACAGCTGCTCGCCTTTGAAATGGCAACAAGGCCAATCGCCCTGACCATCACACTCTGCGCAGAGTTCACCAGTTGTTCCTTTACCTTTGCATGCAGGGCAAAGCGTGGCGGGCGACAACACCTCAGGCTTCACCCAGCCTTCATCCCAGCAGAGCGTGTTCACAGGGTTGTAGATTTTTGTGAAGCCTTTTTCCATTGATCCTTTGCTCCATACGATATTTCCCCTTCTCAGCATCACAAAGCCAGGTTCACAATCGTAATAGGGCGTAGCGACATAAAATGTGTCGGCACGCTCTCCTCCTGCAACTCTCACAGCCACACTATCTACCACACAGCGGTAATAACGCTGAGCGGAAGAAATGGAAGGAACGGTCAACGTGAACAGAAGGATGATGATGAACTTTCGCATGACTTTTATAGTTGAGTGAGGGCAGATGAAAAACCTTTCAAATGTTTCAAGCCACGCGGATGGCTTCAGAACCATCGGAAGGGTAATACACCACGGCCATCCCACTGAAACCTTTTGGCACTTTCACTTCATCAACAAGGTGCCATAAAGGAGCACCAAAGTCTGTAGATTCGCCGTCAAGCAAAAGACGGTTCGAACCATAGTCCACTTCCCAGTAACCGCCGCCAAGGCATTGGTCGCCTGACTCAAGCAAATCTTTGTGGAGGGTCACCATCCCCATCTTGATCTCGCCTTCAGCTGTCAGTATGAATTTTGGATGTGTCATTGGCCATTTGAATTTTGTTGTTCTTGGTATGCAAAAATAACATTTTATTTTCATATTTTTCACCCCCAGTGTTCCTTTTCAATTCTTTTGTCCCTAAAATAAATTCTTCGTTTTGAAAAATTGTGGAAAAATACTAAATTTGCAAAACACATCATACAAAATCTATTATTATCTCATGTTTAATAAATGTCTATTGCTGGCTGCATTGGTCGTTTTCACAGCATGCGGAAATGACTCTAAAAAAACTGATAACAAAGAACAAACCATGAACGAGAATCCAACACCAGGAACCGGCGGCAACAAGTATTTGCCGTACGACGAGCGAACAGGTGATGAAGCCGTGGTGTATTTCACGCGCGACCTTTCTGCCGAAGGTCTCATCAAAGCCTATGAGAAAGTAAATGAAAACATAAAGGGAAAAGTGGCGGTCAAGCTCCACACTGGAGAAGCCCACGGACCAAACATCATCCCAAGGGAGTGGGTGAGGGAACTTTTGGAAAAAGACCTCAAGGATGCTACCATTATTGAAACTAACACTTATTATGAAGGAGACAGATACACAACGGAACAACACCGCAAGACGTTGGAAATCAATGGGTGGACTTTTGCACCGGTGGATATCATCGATGAGGAGGACACAGCATTGCTCGAAGTGAAAGGAGGCAAGTGGTTCAAGCAGATGTCTGTGGGAAGCCATCTCAAGAACTACGACTCCATGGTGGCACTCACCCATTTCAAAGGACACACCATGGGCGGTTTCGGTGGCAGCAATAAGAACATTGGTATCGGATGTGCCGACGGACGGCATGGAAAAGCATGGATTCATACCCCCAAAGGTTCCGACGAACAGTGGGGAATTTCTGAGGAGGAATTCATGGAAAGGATGACCGAGTCCACCAAGGCTTCGATCGATTTCTTTGGAAAGCAAGTCACATTTGTCAATGTCATGAGGAATATGTCGGTGTCATGCGACTGTGAGGGTGTGGCTGCGGAACCTGTCGTCACTCCGAACGTGGGAATCCTCTCATCCACCGACATCCTGGCCGTTGACCAGGCATGTGTGGATATCATCTATGCCATGACGGAGGAAGAGCACCACGACATGCTTGAGCGTATTGAGTCGAGGCATGGATTACGACAGCTTTCCTACATGAAAGAAATGGGCATGGGACACGACCGCTACAAACTCATCGATCTCGACAATGGAGGAAAGATAATCACAGCCAAAGAGGCGGCCAAAGACCTCAAGCCGTTTGTGGCAGAACAATAAACATCCTCGTACCCAACACCACAAGGGACCAACGTAAAAAAGGTGTGTGACAAAATGAAGTCACACACCTTTTATCGCTTATTGGGATTGTTTATACCCAGGTCGAAAGGTCCTTCTCTGCTATGAATTTCAAGTTGTTCAGGATGATGGCCTCGCGTGCTGCTTCTGGGTTGTCGGTACGGAACACCATGATTCCCTTGCCGTTGAACAGGAAGGTGTACATATACGTGATGCTGATGCCGGTCTTGCTGATAATCTCTATTGCATCGGCTGAGCGGCCTGGCTCATTGTCAAGCTCAAGAGCAACGACGTCGGACAACGCTACCGCCACTCCCGCTTTCTTCAGCTCTTCGTAGGCGCGGATAGGCTCACTGCAAATCAGACGGTAAATGCCGTACTCGGCAGTGTCGGCTATCGTGGAGGCGATAATCTGGATCTGAGCTTGTTTCAACACTTGCAACACCTTCACCAGTGTGCCTGAACGGTTCTCAATGAAAATGGATAACTGATGGATTGTCATGATAAAAACTTTATTAATGTGTTAGTAAATAAT
>OMUD01000073.1 GCA_900314125.1 uncultured Prevotellaceae bacterium
ATCTGGGAGGGTACCGCATGCCGCAAAAAGGTGGAGATGACCCCGTATGTTGCAGAGGGAACAGGAAATGTGGCGGTTGTGGTATGCCCCGGTGGCAGCTATTTCTGGCACGACATGCAAAACGAGGGGCATCTGGTCGGTCAATGGCTGCAAAAACATGGCGTTTCTGCATTCGTGCTCCGGTACCGCACGGCATACGTTCCAGCATTTGTGGTGAGGCACAGGTGGGTGTTCAGAGGCAACAGGTATCCTGATCCGCAGGACGATTTGCGTCAGGCGCTCAAGTGCGTCAGGGCGAATGCGGAAAAGTGGGGAATTGACCCTGAACTGGTGGGAGCCATGGGCTTTTCTGCGGGAGGACATTTGGTGATGTCGGCAGCGGAGCTGTTTGACAAAGCGGACCGACCGGCATTTGTGGTGCCGGTATATCCCGTGGTTACCATGACTGACCGTTGCGTGCATAAGCGCTCGAGACGGGGTCTGCTCGGTGATTCCAGAACAAGAAATACTGCTTTGCGTGATTTACTTTCGCTTGAGAAGCATGTGCCCGACGACTGCCCTCCGGTGTTTCTCGTCAATTGTAAGGACGACCCCGTGGTGGACTATAGAAATTCGGTCATCCTCGATTCTGCGCTCACGGCACACCGTGTCAACCATCGCTACGTGCAATATGAGCGAGGTGGTCACGGATTCGGATGCTCCGAACTGAAGGGCACACCCGAATGCAGGAAATGGAAAGAGGAGTTCCTCCAGTGGATGTGGGAACTTCCTCTTCTGAAAGAAAAGAAAAAAGTGGAAAAGCAAGATAATTTAGATTGAGCTCGATATGAAGAATTCCAAATTCGATGACATACGTCCTTATGATGAGGACGAAATCCCACAGGCCATGCAGCGCATCGCCAATTGCGACGTTTTCCCTTTGCTGGCCTCTTTTGTCTATCCCGACGAGCCGATTGAAGCGGTGAGAAAAAGGGTGGCGGCATTCAAGAACACTAAAGATTTTCAGACAGACACCATGAGCAAGGTGAACGAGCAAATCATCAAGCGCTCGATTGCTGAGTTCTCATGCCACGGACTGCATCATCTGACGAAAGGAAAACCTTATCTCTTTGTGTCGAACCATCGCGACATTATGCTCGATTCCAGTCTGTTGCAGTATTTCTTTGTGAAGAATGGATTCGATACCACGGAAATCACCTTTGGAGCCAATCTGATGATGAATCCGGTGATTATCGATATAGGCAAAGCCAACAAGATGTTCAAGGTGGCAAGGCCTGGTGGCAGCATCAAGGACTTTTATGAGAAGTCGCTCCATCTGTCCGAATATATCCGCCACGTCATCCGGGAGAAAAAGCAGTCGGTGTGGATAGCACAACGAAACGGAAGGACCAAGAACGGAATTGACGCCACCGACCAAGGCATCGTCAAGATGTTCTGCATGAGTGAGAATGCCGACAAGATCAAAGCTCTTTCTGAATTGAACATTGTACCTGTGTCTGTGTCGTATGAATGGGAGTCCTGCGACATACTCAAGGCATTGGAGCTCTATGAGTCGCAAAACCGGAAATACACGAAGAAGCCGGGAGAGGACCTCAACAGCATCCTCACGGGCATACTCCAATACAAGGGACGTGTCCATTTTGAAATCTGCGAGCCTCTGAGAGTGGAAGAACTCAGGGCTTTTGAGAACAAAACCAATAATGAATACCACATTGCGGTGGCAAAACTCCTCGACAGGCGTATCAACGCGGCATACAGGCTTTTCCCAAACAACTACATCGCCCACGACATGCTCTATGGCAACATGAAATACAGCTCTCTTTACTCTGATGAGCAAAAACGGGCGTTTCAACGCCACCTCACGAAACTTGACAGATACGACACCTGCGATGTGGAGAAACTGAAGGAAATATTCCTCGGGATTTATGCCAATCCTGTGGACAACCGATTTTGACTGTAAACCATGACGCATTGGATTATCCATATCTTCGATTTGCTGAAAAAACGGAAGGCTGCCGGTCTGACGCTTTTGCTTTTGCTGACGCTTCTGTTGGCGGCACTGCTTATGCGCCAGTCTTTCAAGGAGGATATCTCTGACTTTCTGCCACTTGAGGGACGGAGTCAGCAGGCCATGGAGGTGTATAAGGACATGGCGGGAACTGACCGCATTTTCGCTGTGGTGCAGATGGCGGGACAGAATCAGCCTGATGCAGACCTTATGACGGAGGCGGTTGATATGCTGGAGTCGGCATTGGAGGAGACGGATACGGCACATTGGCTGACGGATGTCACCACACAGGTGGACATGGAACAGATTGAGGAACTGACGGACTTTGCCTACAGCAACATCCCTTATTTTCTTTCCGACAGTGATTATGTGGAAATCCGGAAAAAGCTGGCTGAGCCGGAATATGTGGAGCACCAGCTGGAAGCCGACAAGCAGATGCTGATGTTCCCGGTTTCAGGACTGCTGGCCGACAACATGCAGCGGGACCCCCTGAATATCTTCACGCCTTTGGTGACAAGACTGCAGGCTGCCCGCCAACAGTTGGACTACGAAATCTACAACGGATATATCTTCTCACCTGACATGACGAAAGCATACGTCATGATGAGGTCGCCTTTTGGAGCCAGCGAGACAGCCAACAATTCCCAACTGGTGGA
>OMUD01000016.1 GCA_900314125.1 uncultured Prevotellaceae bacterium
CAGACCGAAGTGACGCTTCAGAATCCAAGTTTTGAGGTCAATGCCAACGGTTGGGAAGCCAATGGAATGAGCCGTGTGAGCAACAACTACTTTCAGAGTAAGGCAGGCATGTACTACATGCAGACTGTCGTTGCCCGCGGCAAAACGATTGCTGACTGCAGCCTGACCCAAGTGGTGCGTGGATTGAAAGAAGGCCATTACCAACTCAGCGCTGTGGCTTGCCATGTTCAGCAGGACAAGCTGGGAAGCCAGGTGAATGTGGACGACAACCCTCAGACGGGAGCCTACATCGTGGCAGGCAACTTCCAGCAGGAGGTGAGCACAGCCGGCACCTACACCCTTGACTTCTCGCTGATTGGTGAGACCTATGTCGCCATCGGTGCCAAGTCGGTGAATGCCACCGGCAACTTCTTTGCCGTGGACGACTTTAAGCTTACTTACATCGGCGAAGCCAGTCTGGATGACTACAAAGCATCGCTCAGCGCCTTGATCGCAAGGGCTGAGGAGGTGAGCTCGGCTCCTGTTTCGCTGACCATTGCCCTCTCCAATGCCAAGTCGGCTCTCGCTGATGAGAGCAGCACGGCTGAGAGCCTGCGCACAGCATGGTCGAACCTCAATACCGCCCTGAATGCCGTGAAGGTGGGTTCGCTGATTGTGAATCCAAGTTTTGAGAACGGCACCAACGGTTGGGGGGTGAAGAACATGGCCACCCAAAGCAACAGTGTCTTCTCCCGCAAGCAGGGCACCTACTATCTGGAGTCCTGGGTTGCCATAGGCCAGCATATTGGCGATGCCTCAGTGTGCCAGACGTTGAAGAATCTTCCTGACGGCAACTACAAGCTTCAGGCCAATGCCCTGCATATTCAGCAGAATGCCAGTCAGAGCACGGTGAACAGCGGAAGTGCCCAGAAAGGCGCATGGCTGTATGCCGGCTTGAGCAAGACCGCCATCACGGCGATGAAGCAATACTCCTTGGACTTCACCGTTGTTGACGGTGAGGGCGATGTGGAGATTGGTGTGAAAGCGGAGGGTGCCACCGGCAACTATCTCTGTGTCGATAATTTCAAGTTGGTTTACACTGGTGAGGCCACCTCTTCGGACTATGCCAAGGTGGTCCAGCAGTTGGTTGACGAAGGTCAGGCCTATCTTGACAAAGGCATTCAGGACAGCGCCTCCGAACCATTGCAGGCAGCGATGGATGCAGCCAAGGCTGCGTTGGCAGGCACAGGCACGGATGCAGAGGGCAACACCGTTTACGACCCGTCGGCACTGGCTTCTGCGAAGGCTGACTTGAAAGCCGCTTTGGAAGGAGCCCAGAAATCGCGTGAAATCTATGACAAGCTGCAGAGCCGTATCGACTACGCAGAGAAAGTGCTTGGATGGTGGGACGGTGACGCACGCAAGGAGCGGTTCATCAACTTGCTGAAAACCCAGCTGGCCACCGCCAAAGAGCGCATGACAGACTACACGCTCACTTCTTCCAGCCTCAACTCCACCATCAACACGCTGAACTCACGTATCGCAAACGTGGACAAGAAAATCTATGCCAGTGGCAGTGCATGCGGCTCCGACACACAGCTTCAGAACGACAACAACCAGTGGAGCTATGCACGCAGCTATCAGTCGAAGCACTGGATTCTGTTCTGGGAGAAAGGGTATGGCTCAGAACCCCCATCCACGGTGCAGACCGTGCTCAACACCGCCGACAAGATCTTTGAGTTTTATGCCAACGACCTGGGTTTCATCACCATCAATGCCGGTACCTCAAAGACCGACACCTACAAGATGATCATCCGTCTGAAATATACAGATGAATGGGAGGCCACCGGCAGTGGCATCGACAACACCATCGGTTTGCTCACACTCTCCCGCTGGGCTTACTCCTCGCGTGAAGGCCAGACCTTGGCACATGAGATCGGCCACTGCTTCCAGTATCAGGTGCATTGCGACAATGGTGACCAGAACGGATGGATGTATGAGTGGGCCAACTCCGCCAACGGCAACGGCTTCTGGGAGATGTGTGCCCAGTGGCAGGCCTATAAGTTCTATCCTACCTACCAGTTCAACAACGAATGGCTGACCAACACGCTCAATGGCCTCCACAAGAACCCGCTCTGCGAGGAACTGCGCTACAACAACTACTTTTTTCAAGACTATTTCTGCCACAAGCACGGCATGAAATTCATCGGCCGTCTGTGGAATGAGTCGAAACGTCCGGAAGACCCGTTCCAGACGTATATGCGCATCACGATGGACGAGAGCCTCTCGGCAGCCGAAAAGCTGGAACAGTTCAATCAGGAGATATGGGACTACAGTGCCCGTATGACCACTTTCGACATGGATCCAATCCGCACCTACGGTAAAAACACCATCGGAAAACGCGCTCAGACCAGCCTGGAGAAGGACAGCGAGGGCTATTGGGAGCCAAAGGCTTCCAACTGCGTGGAGTCGTTCGGCAACAACGCCATCCGGTTGAATGTGCCGTCGGGCGGAAAGACGGTATATGCCAACCTGATCGGTGAGGCTGGCAAGAGTGGCTACATCGACTACAACAGCCGTTATGCCGGATGGAAATTCGGTTTTGTGGCATACCTGCGCGACGGAACCCGTGTCTATGGCGACGTGAAGGGTGCCACGAACTCAGACCCTGAAGGAACCATCAGCTTCGATTGTCCTGCCAACTGCCAATATCTCTGGTTTGTGGTGAGCGGTGCTCCAACAACCTACTTCTCCCGTGGCTGGAACGGAACGACAGTGGATGATGAGCAGTGGCCATACCGCGTGAAGTTCTATCAGACGAATGTCTATGGCAATGCCAACAACAACGAATACCCAGTGGGCATAGAAGATGTGATGGCAGATGGCCATTCACTCCTTCCTGCCGACAATGTCTATAGCATCACAGGCCAGCTGGTTCGCCAGGGAACCACTTCCACCGAAGGCCTTCCACAAGGCATTTATGTGATTGGCGGAAAGAAAGTGCTGGTGAGATAGTCATTTGCTGTTTCCTATGTTGATAAAGATGCGCATCCTTTGTGTTGCGCATCTTTTTTGTTCGTCATATCGGTTAAAATCATTTAAAAAAAGCATAATAAAGTTATTAAATTGCTCTACTTCTTAAAAATAAAGTATCTTTGCACAAAAATTCAGGAATCCGATTGTAAAGTCATCATTTCAAAAACAATATATCCAGAGAAATATGCGAGTTACGAAATATCTGCTGACAGCATTGACAGTCATACTGCTTGCCTCTTGTTCCAATTGTTCAGAAAAGAAGGACAACGTGTCTGAGCAACCATACGTCAGCACCGCCCCCACTTTCAATGTTGACAGTGCGTTTGCCTATGTGAAAGCCCAATGTGCCTTTGGACCGAGGGTGATGAACAGTGCGGCGCATGACTCTTGTGGCGACTACATTGTCAGTCAGTTCAAGAAATACGGCGGTGAGGTGTATGAGCAGTTTGCCGACCTGAAGCTCTATGACGGAACTCCAATCAAGAACCGGAATATCATCGCATCATTCAATAAGGATGCACAGCGCAGGATCATCATCTGTTCACATTGGGACTCCCGTCCTTGGGCAGACCACGACCCCGACGAGGCTAACCACCATACTCCAATCGACGGTGCCAACGACGGCGCCAGCGGTGTGGGTGTGATGCTGGAGTTGGCACGGATATTCTCTCAGAACCCTCCTCCAGTAGGTGTGGACCTCATCTGCTTTGATGCCGAAGATGCTGGAACTCCAGAATGGGACAAGTCGGGCAACGACTCTGAGAGCACATGGTGCCTTGGTTCGCAGTATTGGGCAGGCAAGCATCACGTCGAGGGCTATGTGGCTGATTATGCGATTCTGCTCGACATGGTAGGTGGTCCGAACTCCGTGTTCTATAAGGAAGGCTATTCCATTCGCATGGCTCCATCGGTGACCGACCGCGTTTGGGCTGCTGGTCAGCGCCTGGGCTATGGCAAGTATTTCGTAAGTGAGCAGGGTGGTTACATCACCGACGACCATCTTCAGCTGAACCAGTGTGGCATTCCATGTGCCGACGTGATTGCCTCCGACACGGAGGAAGGCGGTTTCTGCAAGACTTGGCATACGAAAGCCGACAACATCAACAACATCGATAAGAACACGCTCAAGGCCGTGGGCCAGACCATCACTGAGGTGATCTTCACCGAATAAGCCTCGGATTGAAAACGGCCTCTTCCATTTTTCAGATTCTCAAACCACAAACGAAACCCGATATGAAGAAGTTTTTCCCCATCGTCATCATCCTCCTCATGGCCAGTGGCACTCGTGCTGCCGCCCAGCCGTTGATGGATACGGTGGAGAACGCCTATCTCAACACGGGTGGCAAGATTTTCTCCCACCGAATGGGGTTTGCCGGCATTGTGGAGTGGGATGGTGAGGAGATTCCGTGGTATGAGATCGCCACCGTCTATATCTTTCCTCCGCTTGTGTTTTCGAATGCGGCTGAGGCCCGCCGCTATTATCAGATAGCGAACAACATCAAGAAGGTATATCCCATTGCGGTGCAGATTTCCTACGACGTGAAGCACCACATCGCTCATCTCGACTCCTTGGAAGAGAAGAAGGACCGCGACACCTACATGAAGGCCATGGAGAAGGAGCTGAAGAAGAAATATACGCCTGTGTGCAAGAAGCTGACGCTGACCCAGGGCAAGCTGCTCATCAAGTTGATTGACCGCCAGTGCGACCAGACGGCGTTCAAGCTTGTCCGTTCTTACATGGGCTCGTTCAAAGCCACCTTTTATAATACGTTTGCCTCAATCTTTGGTGCGAGCTTGAAGAAACAATACGACCCGGAAGTTGACGACCGCCTGACGGAACGATGTATATTGCTCATAGAGAGCGGGCAGATGTAGCTATCTGATGGTTTTCCTTTTTTTGCGGTCAAGTCTTTTGGAGAGGTG
>OMUD01000318.1 GCA_900314125.1 uncultured Prevotellaceae bacterium
CTGGGATTTGTGGAACCGAATGTGAGGTTCTGGAAACGTGCGATTAACCTGATTGATGTGACAGATAAAGCTTTCAAGCAGTTTGAGATTGAAAACGAACGAATCGATGAAATCTCAAACTCCATGCGTGAGAACGCTGAATTCTTCCTTGCGGCGAGCGAGAAGGAATTGAAGGGTGAGAAACTCACTAAGGAAGAATACGGACAGATTGAAATCATTGGCTCCACCTTTGAGTACCTCACCTTGAAAATGCTGCAGCAGGGCGATGAGGAACTGGCCACATGGGATTATGTGGAAGGTGCTGACAAGAAAGTGGCGCTCATTGCTGATGTCCTCACTGCCAACGGAGCAAATAATCCTGACAAGTGCGTGCTCTATGAAGCCCTCGGCCCAGCCAACACCATCTATGTGGTGGTGGAGATTGACGGAATGCTCTATCTCACGAGGGGGGCTGTGTTCTCCTATCGGGAAACTTTCCGACCTGCCACAGATCCGCGCATGACCGATGAAGAATGGCAAGAGAACCTTGAGTCCGACCCTAATGAAGGCATTCCTTCTTGGATGAAGGAAATCATCATCGAGAAGAAGAATGTGCCGGAGGATAACGAAAAAATATTCTACAGCTCAGGATGCTGAAACTCTGGATTGCTTTTGCTGTAATGTTTATGCCAGTACCGGCTTTCTCCCAGACGGAGAGTGAGCTGGTGCTGGCTTTCACTGGTGATATCCTGCTCGACCGTGGAGTGAGGCGTCAGGTTGAGGCGCAAGGTGTGGAGTCGCTCTTTTCGGAAGGGATGGACTCCTTGTTGCGTGCTGCCGATTTTGTCGTCGGCAATTTGGAATGTCCTGCCACCGAGGTGAAAGCGCCAGTCCATAAGAAATTCATCTTCAGAGGCGAACCGGAATGGCTTGAATCGCTGTGCAAACATGGTTTTACTCACCTCAATCTGGCCAACAACCATAGCATGGACCAGGGTAGGAAGGGGCTGGTGAGTACCATCAAGCATGTGAAGGATGCGGGGATGACACCCTTTGGTGCAGGAAACGACATGAACAAGGCCCGTCAGCCACTTTTGCTTGCGGAGTCCCCTCGCAAGGTGTTTGTTGTGGCGTCTGAGCAGATGGCGCTCGAAAACTATCCTTTTTTGCCATCAAAGCCGTCGGTCTCGGCCATGACTGTTGATTCGCTGTGCGCCAAGGTGAGATTGTTGAAGCAGGAAAATCCAGGGTGCTGTGTCTTAGTCTGCCTGCATTGGGGACTGGAACACACGCGGAAACCGCTTCTCTGGCAGCGACGGGACGCAAAGATGCTGGCAGAGGCGGGGGCGGATGCGATTATAGGTCATCACACCCACACTTTGCAGTCGCATGAGTTGATAGGAGATGTGCCGGTGTTCTACAGCATCGGAAACTTTATCTTCGACTTGCCTGCCGAAATCAACCGTAAAGGAGCTGTCGTTTTGTTGCGGATAGGCAGAAACAGTCTGAAGGCAGAGGCTGTACCATACGAGATTAGGGGCTGTACTCCATACCTTCTGCCTCCTTTCCAGTCAACGGTTGAGAATCCGTAGGAACGAATTTGGAATAGGATGAAGAGGTCTGCCGTTCATCGGCATATAACGGGTGCCGTAATCATATTTTTCAATAATACAACAGTTTATTCTTATGAATCAGTCTGACAACCTGAATGAGATGCTTCCTGTGGTGGATGAGAACGGGAATATCATAGATGCCGCCACACGTGGTGAGTGTCATGGCGGAAGCCGTAAGTTGCACCCAGTAGTGCATTTGCATGTGTTCAACAGCAAGGGGGAACTTTACTTGCAGAAGAGACCTGACTGGAAAGATATCCAACCAGGGAAATGGGATACGGCTGTAGGTGGCCATGTGGATTTCGGGGAAAATGTGGAAAGGGCGCTGGTGCGTGAAGTGCGTGAGGAGCTGGGTATCGAACTGCTGGGCATGAAGGATAAGTTGGATGAGGCTAAAGATGGTTACGCCTTCCAGTTGATGCATTATGTGTTCGACTCTGTGCGTGAAAGAGAGTTGGTGTTTGTGAACACCACAGTTTATGACGAGCCCATCACGCCATCGGATGAGACTGACGGTGGCAGGTTTTGGTCAGAACAGGAAATTAACGAGGCAATGGGGAAAAATGTCCTCACCCCGAATTTCGAGATGGAATACAGGAAACTGATGGAGGCGATAGGCAGAATCAGAAGTGGGGTGGAGTGACGCGCATACAGGATTTAAAGGCACAATAAAAGAAACGTGTTTCACGGAGATGTGAAACACGTTTTATGTTAATGGGCTGGAAGTTGATCTTACAGTTTTGCAATCAACTTGGCGGCACCTGACTTCAGGTTGGCAGCCTTCTTCCAGTGGATGATGTTCTTCTTTGCCAGTTTGTCGAGCATCTTCTGAAGCTTAGGGAAACGCTCCTGTGCCTCTGCCTTGTCGGTTGTGTTACGAAGGTCGCGGAGGGCGTTACGCATGGTTTTTGCGTAATAGTGGTTGTGGAGCTTGCGCTTCTGGTTCTGACGGATGCGCTTGAGCGCAGATTTGTGATTTGCCATTTTCTTGTTTGTTTTAAAAAGTGAATAAAAAAAGGGAAGTACGATGTGGTATGGCGTTGAAGACCTCGCACCCTTCTTCCCGGATGTAGCCCGTAGGAGAGTCGAACTCCTCTTTAGAGAATGAAAATCTCTCGTCCTAGCCGATAGACGAACGGGCCAGCCATTAAGCAAAATGATTGAATTGTTGTCGTTCAACTCATTTGCGGGTGCAAAGGTAGGAACTTTTCTTGGTTTGACAAAACTTTTGGCTCTTTTTTTTATGTAAAATATCAATTTTGTGGGAATGTAATGCTCTAATTCCTCTTTTTTCCATAAATTTGAATAACAAATATAATGCTGTCTATGTTGGAACGCGTGCACGCCATCGTGTTGAGATTGGTGAAATACAACGATAAGACCCGTATTGCTGATGTGCTCACGAGAGAACATGGCCGGATGTCGTTTGCTGTTCCCGATGGGGCAGGCAAGAGCAAGAAGAGTAATGCACGTGTGGTGTGGCGCCCTTTGGCAGTGCTGGAATTTGAAGCCGACTTGAAGAGCAAGGGGACGTTGCCCCGTCCGCGTGACGTCAGGGTGTCTTACAATTATTCCGACATTCCTTATAATCCGCTCAAGACGATGGTGGCCATGTTTGTGGATGAACTCCTATGCGGGGCCGTCTGGGGGGAGTTGTCCGACACCTTGCTTTTCGACTTCGTGCTGACGTCCTTGAAATGGCTTGATGAGAAAGAAGGCAGATATGCCAATTTCCATATCGCGTTTTCCATTCGTTTGCTCGATTTCATTGGAATAGAACCGAACATGGAGGCATTCAACGAGAATTATTTTGACCTTCAAGCCTCTGAATATACTGACCGTCAACCGCTCCACCAGCATTTCTTAAGTGGTGAGGAAGCGTCAGCTGTTGCACGGTTCATGAAGATCGGTTATTTGAACATGCACCGTTTCCATCTTAACCGCCATCAAAGGAAACGGGTGCTCGAGGTGGTCAACGACTATTACATGCTGCATGTTCCTGATTTCAGGCGGTTGAAATCTATTGACGTGTTGACTGATGCGTTGACCTGAGAGTAGGGGCAAATGTTCAAAAGGAAAGTGAAAAAACTTTAAAACTTACTAAAAACTA
>OMUD01000273.1 GCA_900314125.1 uncultured Prevotellaceae bacterium
AGCAGCGGATTGATGTCCATTTCCTTGATTTCTGTGGCAAAACGGAGCAAGGTGCTCAGACGGACGATAATCTCTGCATATTTGCGGAGGTTGATGCCCTGCTTGCCTCGGCTTCCCTTCAAAATCTTATAACCACGCAGCGACTTGATCATGCTCTCTGCCTCTGCGTAGGAGAGCGGTGCCAATCCACTCGACACATCTTTCAGGATTTCAACGAAAATTCCGCCCAGTCCGCATAAGACCACATGACCGAACCGAGGCTCATATTTGGCACCGATAAAGACCTCGGTGCCGCGAAGCATCTTCTGAACCATAACGCCGGTGGCTCCGTCTATCTGCATCATGCGGTCGTATTCTGCCGACAGCACTCCGTGGGAGCGGATGTTCAATGCCACTCCGCCAACGTCGCTCTTGTGGACCGGACCGACCACCTTCAGCACCACGGGGAACCCGCATTCATCGGCAAATGCCATGACGGAGTCTTTGTCTGAACCCACGAATTCCGGAACCGTAGGGATGCCGGCGCTTGCCAAGAGGGCATGAACCAGTTCAGGCGGGAGATAGCCGTCGTTTTCAATGTTGTCGATGATTCTGCGGATGCGGGGCACGTCAACACCTTGTATCTCTATATGCTGCTCTGCCGGCTTCGGGGTACGCATGATTTGGGTGAGGGCGGTGGCCAATGTCACCTCATCGCTGAAATTCACATGTCCCTTGCGCAGAAATTCCTGAACCTCCGGACCGGCTGTGTTCATGCATGGCAGTATCGGGAAAATGGGCTTCTGACATTCCTCAATCTTTTTGTGTAGCACATCGTAGGCTTCATAGAGCTGCACCAGGCCAGGGGTGCCGAAAATGACCATTATCGCATCTATCTCGTCGAATTTCTTGTCGCAATAGTCAATGGCTATGCCCAATTGGGAGGGAGTGCCGGTGGCGAGGATGTCTATCGGGTTCGACACCGTGGAGCCGGGGAGCAACTGGCTTTTCAGTTCTTCTGCAAGCGGTCCCGTCAAGCGGGGCACGTCCATGCCTCCTTTGGTCAACGCATCTGTCAGCATCACGCCTGGGCCGCCTGCGTGGGTGACGATGGCGAAATTCTTGCCACTGAAATGGGGAAGGGTGAAGATGCATCCAGCGGTGGTCAGTTCCTCGCGGGAGAAACACCTCACGATGCCTGCTTTCCTGAACAGCGCCTCCACAGCGGCGTCACTCGATGCGATTGCCCCGGTATGGCTTGTGGCTGCCTCGCTGCCACGCTCGCTCGAGCCGGCTTTGATGGCGGCTATACGGCAACCTTTGCGGATAAGTGAGGTGGCATGGAGCAGCAGTTTGTCGGGGTCGGCTATGTTCTCTATGTAGAGCAGTTTCACGTGGGAGTCCAGCTCTGGATCGAAATGCTCGTCCATATATTCCAGCACGGTCTCTATGCCTATCTGCTTGCCGTTGCCGATTGACCAGACGGAGTTGAACGAAAGACCTTTGGTGACGGCACTCTCCAAGATGAACACTGCTGTCGCACCAGAACCGCTTATGAAGTCAACTCCTTTGGGACTCAAATTTGGGATGGGTTTGGTGAACACAGAATGATGAAAGCGGGTCAGCAGGCCTATGCAGTTGGGACCAATCAAAGCGCAGCCGTAACGCTCGCAACTCTCAAGTATCGACTTTTCAAGCGCGTCGCCCTCGGGAGTAGTCTCTCCGAATCCAGCTGACAAGATGATGAAGGCACGCACCTGCTTCTGTGAGGCGAGATATTCCACGTATTGCGGGCAATAACCGGCTGAGACCACCAGTATCGCCAAGTCTGTGGGAGGAAGCTCCTTGGCATCGTGAAACACCTTGATGCCCTGAACCTCATCCTCTTTAGGATTCACCACTCGGAGTGTTCCGTCATATCCTCCGTTCAAAAGATTCCTCACTACGGCGCCCCCTGGCTTGTGGATATTGTTCGAACCGCCGATGACTACAATACTCTTCGGATGTAATAATGCTTCGTTGATCATAGAATCTTAAGGTTTTTGCTCGTTTGCAAAATTACGATTAAATTCGTATCAATCACTATAATTACATCTTTTTTTTGTGGAAACACACCAAAAAAGGAGGGTATATATATTCAGCCCCAATCGGTCATCAGGCAGAGGCTGGCTTTGTGTTTACAATGCCAAT
>OMUD01000028.1 GCA_900314125.1 uncultured Prevotellaceae bacterium
TCGTATTTTGATTTCAATAGCGGACAAACTGTCCTTCAACCCCATTTCACCGATGATGAGAATGTGGTCATTCCCTTCAGTCTGGAGGCTTCCAAAAAGTATGGCTCATCATTGACAACCATGACGTTGAGCAATGAGCTGACAGAATGGGGAAAAAACAAGCACAAAGTGTTTGCTGTATATATCACCACAGACGACGGATCCGACATCACGTCGAAGGAGGAATACACCCCTTGCTATATCTCTGTGGATGGGATGGGGGAGTACCCCGACCATTCCATGCATGGGAAAATCCGTGGACGCGGCAACTCCACCTGGGAGTGGTACGACAAAAAGCCTTATCGCATCAAGTTCGATGTGTCATCCAAAGTGCTGGGCATCAAGAAAAACAAGGACTGGGTACTGCTGGCCAACTATCGTGACGTGACGAAGGTGATGAACACGTTCGCTTCAATCACTGCTGATTGGATGGGACTGCCGTTCACCACACCGGTCCGATTCGCCGAGCTTTTCATCAATGGTGAGTACAAAGGCATCTATCAGATTGCCGAGCAGGTGGAAGTGGGCGGCAACCGCGTGGCCATTGATGAGATGGAGGGACTGCTGCTCACGCTCGACGTGGACGATGGACCTGGCAACAACCCTGGTGCCGGCGACAACTTCTGGACAAAGGTGTACAACATGCCGATGGCGGTGAAGAACCCTAAGAACCTCACGGCTGATCAGCTCAACGACGTGAGGGAACAGTTTGCAGAACTCGAGCAGGCCATCAAGTCGCAGGACTATGAGGCAGTGGACAACTTGATGGACATCGGCTCCTACATCCGCATGATCCAGCTTCAGGAGTATCTCTACAACGTGGAGCTCTCCGCACCACGCAGCGTCTTCCTTTTCCGCGACAAAGGAGGTAAGTTCACCTTCGGTCCTGCTTGGGACTGGGATGCTGGATTCGATTTCGAGTGGTCGGACATGTACACCGGACACACCTATTTCGCCAATTATCGCGAGACACTGCTTGGGAGCAGGCCTTACGACCGAAACGGCACGTACAAGGTGTCGCATTTCTTCACCGACCTCTTCGGGGTGGGTGATTTCGTGCGGCTCTACAAATCCACATGGGAGAATTTCTCTGACTCCATTTTCATCCGCAACTGGGAAGAGACTCAGAAGTATATCGACGGTATCAACGAATACCAGCAGCGCAAGAGCCGCGGACCTGTCACACCTTCCACCCGTGAGGCCGACCGCTGGCCTATACGGAATTTCAACATGGCCGACGAGACGGCGAAGATGAAGACCTGGCTCAAGAACCGAGCCGCGTATGTCAACACCCTCGTGGCCAACTATCCAGAACCCGATGGAGGTGGGGGCGAGACACAGGACTACACCGTGGTGGGTACGCTCAGCAAGTCCTACAATCTCCAGCTCTCCAGCGGCTACAGCCAATCCGTGAGTGTCACCTGCAGCGCGGCTGAGCTGGCGCCGTTGCTGGGAGTCGATGCATCAACCCTCACTGATGCCACGCTCGACCTCGTGCCGCTCAACGCCGATGGTTCCGAGGGCGACAACACAGCTGCCAAAACCTACGGTGCTTGGTTCGACGAATATGGCGACACCAACGACTACAGCTATGGAGACGTCAGAGTCTATATTGAGTCCGACAACCTGTTCAGACTCAACTGTGGATGCCATCCCGACAACTGTGATGGAGGAGGGGAGCAATATACCGTCACACTCCAGTACCGACATCTGCCTACGCAGAAAGCCGTCAACCTGAAGGTCACCTTCACCGTCGAAGGCTCAAGCTGGTGGTGGAATTGGTGAACAATCCACAAGCCACATACATCTTCACTTCCTGACAACGGGAAGCGGACCACATGCGCCAAGGCAAGCGACCTTGGGCCGCGGTCCGCTTCCCGTTTAAACGTTTTTAGTTTCTTTCCCTCCTTTTCCTGAATGTCCCGCTTTTCCTCAGTTAAAACCATTTTTTGTACCCTTTTTACTATATTTTGAAACATATTTTGTTAAAATTTAAACTCTTTTAAATTCTTATAACATAAAATTTGTTTTTTATTCGGATTTTTTGTTTCTTTGCAAGGATATTATGCTTGTATCTTGACCTAATTGTACACTCCGTAAATCAGAAGGGTGTCTACCTGACAATAAATCGATGCCGTGGACATGAGAATTGAAACGAAGTAACACCCCAAAACAGTTCATTCAAACTGGTAACCAACAAATTCTAATTATATTTTTCTAATATTATGTTGTACAAATCAAAAAGGAAACAAATGTGCAGAAACCTCCTTATGGGAGGTGTCATGTGCCTTGCAGGTTTTACAACGTTTTCTTGTTCCGACACATACGACCTCGACACGGTGCAGCCTTCAGGACTGAACACCATCTATGGTTATATGTCGGATAAGGGAAACTTTAAGAATTTCCTGCATCTGATTGATGACCTCGGCTACTCCGAGGTTTTGGCCAAAACTGGTAGCAAGACCCTTTTCGCTGCTGACGACGATGCCTTCGCGCAGTTCTACAGCAACAACGAATGGGGAGTGTCTTCCTATGAACAGCTCTCGCTGGCACAGAAGAAGCTGCTGCTCAACTCAGCCATGATCGACAACCCATACCCAACAAGTATGCTTTCGACGGCAGAGGGTCCAGTCAAGGGTGAGGTCTGCAGACGAATGTCTTCGCAGTCCATCTTCGACTCTGTCCAGGTGATCAGCACCTATTCGGAGGAACTTCCTCAGAATGAGCGTTGGACGGTGCTCCGCTCCACTCACCCTGAGATCGTCCTCTTCAAGGATGCTTCTGGCTCACAGCCGATGATTCACTTCACGCCGAAATTCCTCAGCGCCAACGAAGTGCCAAGCACCGATGTCGATTTCCTCTACAACGACCCGGACGGCACACGCCAGTCGGACGACACCTACGTCAACAGAGCGAAGATCATCGAGACCGAGAACTGTAAGAACGGATTCATCCACATAGTTGACCGGGTCATCGTGCCGATGGACAACATGGCAGAGATCATCCGCAAGCAGAGCAACATGAGCATCTTCAGCTCCATCCTTGAGCGCTTCGCCGCTCCGAAGGATTCTGTGGCGCTCACTTTGGCTTACAACCAGAACAAAGGCACGGACGTCGATTCCGTATATGTGAAGCGTTACTTCTCCGACCGCTCATGGGGTTCGGGAACAGACATGACTTCACGTCGTCCGTTCAACAAGGACAAGGATGGCAACACCTTCGACGGCTCTCTGAAGTTCGACCCAGGATGGAACACATTCGTTCCTGAGATTTTCAACAACCGTACTCCGATGATGGAGGATATGGCTGTGATGATGGTACCTACCGACGAAGCCATGAGAGAATGGTGGGACAACGGAAGTGGAAAGGTGATCAAGGACTACTACGGCTCGATTGAGAATACGCCAAGCTCAGTGCTCGACGACCTGGTGAACGTGAATATGCTCAACTCGCTCGTGGCTTCCGTTCCATCTCGTTTCAACACTATCCTCAACGATGCCAACGAACCGATGGGTGTCACCCGCGACGGTATTAACCAGGTGCTCCTCGGATGCAACGGCGCCATCTACGAAACCAACAAGGTGTATGCACCGGCTTCCTATTCATCGGTGCTCTTCCCGGCTGTGGTCGATACGGAGAACCTCAACATCATCAAGAACGCCATCGACAACCTCGAATATGCACCTTACCTCAACTCTATGGTGTCGAACTATAGCTTCTTCATCCCTACCAACGAAGGACTTCTCACTTATGTCGATCCAGTTTCTTACGGTAAGACCAGCTCGGAATTGTGGGAGTTCCACTATGATGAGACCAAGTCGGCCAACCAGCGTGTGTATGCCGATGTTTACCCTTGTGTGAAAGATGAAAGCGGCAAATGGGTGAAGTCGGGCGAACGCCTGCGTCAGGAGAAGACCAACATGGCTTCCGGTACAACAATCGGTAACCGTTTCGAGGATATACTCGACAACATCATCGGTGTGGAAGGCGTGACCGATGGAAAGCAATATGTCATTACAAAAGGTAAGAACTTCATCAAGCTGGGCGGTACACTGAACGTGGCTGGCCAAATGACGGCAAGCGGAAGCTGGCAGGTGGAGAACGACGACCCATGTGTGGTGAAGGAAATCTACAATATGGAGAATGGAAAGGCATTCATCGTCGATGGAATCATCACCGGAACACGCTATTCCGTGGCAGACATTCTTGCCATGCATCCTGAATTCTCTGAATTCTATACCACTGTTGTGAACAGCGGATGCCTCGGTCTGCTCACCACAGAGGGATATGGTTCTGTTTCTCGCAATAAGGACCTCGAAACTCGTGGAAACCTCATCACCACCTCTGGAACCGGAAGCAGCCAGAAGGTTTACTCACTCTTCAATGCATTCCACTACACCGTGTATGCGCCTACCAACGAAGCCATGCAGATGGCATACGCTGAAGGCCTGCCAACAGCAGAGCAGCTTGCAGAGGCCGAGGCTGAGCTTGAAGCCGACCCTACTGAGGAGAACGAGATGAAGGTGGAGGGAATCATTTCTGTCATGAAAGACTTCGTGAGATACCACATCCAGAACAACTCCATCTATCTCGACCAGGGATTCAACCCGGGAAACTATGAGTCTCTGAGAAACAAATACGAATTCCTGACTAACGAACAAGGAGATACCCTCAAGACGGCCGACGGAAAATATTACCGTTGTACCTCTGGTAGCCCTTACCGTGTCAGCGTCACAGAGGTGGGCCCTACAGGAATGACAGTGCGCGATGCAAGAGGCAACGTGCGTCAGGTGCTGACCTCGGGCGGCCTTTATAACCTCCAGGCAAGGGAGTATTGGGTGAACAACGGGTCTGACATCAATAAGGCCAACCAAATCGTCAACTCCTCAACGGCCGTTGTGCAAGCCATCAACGGACCTTTGTTCTTCGATGAGAAGCAGTTCAAGTATATTCCTCGCAGGCTTGAGGATATCGAATTTGTTAAACAACGTCGTAAATAATCTGATATATGAAAAGAATACTATCCATTCTAATGCTTATGTGCCTCTGCACGGCAGTGAAGGCACAGGTCAAGGCGGGCGACGTGATTTCTGGTACCGTGTCTGACGACATTGAGGGTCTGATGATGGTGAATGTGGTGGAGAAAGACGCCAACAACCGTATCGTGGCTCATGGTACCACCGACATGAACGGTCACTTCTCATTCCGTATCAACAATCCTAAGAATAAACTGACCATCTCTTATGTGGGTTATGAGACGCAGGTTGTGCCAATCGACCGCAAAGTCTTCAACATCAAACTGAAAGAACAAGGTAAGATTAAGGAAGTCGTCGTGACGGCCAAGCGCAAGACACAGACTTCTGGACTTTCAATCCCTGTGACTGAGATTTCCGTGGCACAGCAGACCATCAGCATGAAAGAGTTCGAGGGTCTGGCCATGACTTCTGTGGATGAGGCGCTCCAGGGACGTATCTCTGGTCTCGACATCGTCTCCAACTCTGGTAACCTCGGTGCCGGAACCACCATGCGTCTGCGTGGTGTCAGCACCATCAACGGAGATGCCAACCCGCTCATCGTGGTGAACGGTAACGTGTGGACCAACGACGCCAACGCCGACTTCGACTGGACAAACGCCAACGAGGAGAAGTTCGCTGAGTTGCTGAACGTCAACCCAGAGGATATCGAGCAGATTTCCGTGTTGAAGGATGCTGCCGCAACTGCCATCTGGGGTTCACAGGGTGCCAATGGTGTGATTGAGATCAAAACCAAGCGTGGTAGCCGTGGTAAGACCAAGGTGCAGTACTCCTACCGTCTCACCGGCACATGGCTCCCTGAGAGCTACAAGCTCCTCAACGGTGACGACTACACCATGTACGTGAAGCAGGCGTTCTTCAACACTGCCATCAACGACCAGTTCGGACGTAAGGGCAGTCAGAACTACATCCCGGAAATCAACTACGACCCGGATTTCTCTGAATACCGTCACTTCGACGACAACACCGACTGGGCTAAGGCGGTGAAGCAGACGGGTCTCTACCACCAGCACTTCCTCTCACTCTCAGGAGGTGGTGAGAAAGCCAACTTCCGTATTTCCGGTGGTTACGACAATCAGAAGGGTTCCATCATCAAGCAGCATCTCGACCGTTTCACCACGCGTGTGGCTCTCGACTACTTCGTAAGTAACCGTATCACCGTACGTACAAACTTCGACTTCACCTACACGATGAACCACCAGAGCTATCGTCCGGGTGGAAGCGACCTGCTGGGTATGGCGCTCAACAAGATGCCTAACCTCTCCATCTACGAGGAGGACGAGAATGGGGTGGACACCGACCGATTCTACACGATGAACCGCTATGTCACCAGTCCGGTGGCAGCACAGGCCACTCACCTCGAAGGGCAGTACAACCTCGAGAACCCGGTGGCTGTGGCACATCAGGCCAAGCGTGACGAGAGCACCATCAAGCTCTCCCCTGAGTTCATCCTTAAATACGATGTGCTCGGAACACACGACGACCAGACGAAGTTGACTTACGAGGGACAGGTGATCTTCGATATCTACAACCAGGACAACAACACATTCTATCCAGGTACCCTCATTTCTGCCAACTGGAAGTCGGACGATTACAACTCCGCATCTTCATCTTCTTATAAGAGCAACGGTATCTCAACCCGTCACTCACTCACTTTCATCCCGCATTTCAAGAATGAGGACCACTCGCTCCTCATGATGCTCCGCGGTCAGTACAACTCTGGTTCATCCACGAGCCAGAACTCACCAACCAAGTGGCTCCCTACAGGAAGTATCACTTCGCCGCTCGGTGGTGGTGTGGTGACTGGTGTCGGAACAGGTGCAGGTGAGTGGAAGAGCGTTTACTACCTCCTCCAGCTCCACTATGCCTACAAGGGTAAGTATATCTTCGACGCCACCGTGCGCCGCGACGGTTCAACCAAGTTCGGTAAGAACAACCGTTGGGGTAACTTCCCTGGTATCTCCGCACGTTGGAACATCTCCGACGAGCCGTTCATGAAGAAGTTCTCTTGGATCAACATGCTCTCCATCCGTCCAGGTTGGGGTATCGTAGGTCGCCAGCCAGGTGCTGAGGGAACTTTCTACAGCTACTACAACAGTGGACAGAACTATATGAACCAAGGTTCCATGGTACCGGGCAACATCCGTCTGACCGACCTCAAGTGGGAGGAGAAAGAAACTTGGAACCTCGGATTCGACTTCGGATTCTTCAAAAACAAGATCAATGGTGATATCTCCATCTACACGCAGACCACGAAAGACCTGCTCATGGGCGGTTTCGCCATCCCTTCATCTTCTGGTTTCACATCGCTGGCATCACGCAACGTAGGCTCAATGCGAAACAATGGTTGGGAGTTCAACATCAATGGTGTTGAAATCATCAAGAAAGGCAAGTTCTCCATGGACTTCAACGTCACTTTCGCCAACAACCGAAACGAAATCCTCTCCATGGACCCTACAGTGCTTGAGAGACTCAACGCAGAGTACGCTTTCAACAACGGAACTTACCTCTCACGCGTACAGCTCCACAACCCACTGGGTTCTATCTACGGATTCCGCTACAAGGGTGTGTATCAGTACTCCGACTACAGCGCAGAGGAAATCAAGGGCTTGAGCGGACCTAACGCACCGGTGGCTCGCAATGCCAACGGTGAGGTGGTGCTCAACGCAGCTGGAAACCCGAAGGCGATGTACTTCAACTACGAGGGTGTGCGATATAAGTTTGTCGGTGGTGACGCCATCTACGACGACATCAACCACGATGGTGACATCAACCAGCTCGATATCGTCTATCTCGGTTCTTCTCTGCCTAAGCTCACCGGTGGTTTCGGTGTGAAATTCAAATACGACCGACTCGCACTCAACCTCCAGTTCAACTACCGCTACGGAAACAAGGCCATCAACTATGCACGTATGGGACTTGAGAACATGTCGAGCATCAACAACCAGAGCCGTGCCGTCAACTGGCGTTGGCAGAACGAGGGTGACCAGTTCGTCAACATCCTCCCACGTGCATTCATGCACTACACCGTCAATGGACAGAACTTCACAGCTTACAACTACCTGGGTAGTGACCGCTTCGTAGAGGATGCTTCTTTCCTCCGTCTGAACTACGCACAGCTTTCTTACTCCATCAATCCGAAACTGCTCAAGCAGTGGGGAATGAGTACGCTCAGCTTCTACCTCACCCTCAACAACCTCTTCGTCATCACCAAGTATTCTGGTGCCGACCCAGAAATCGTGCAGGCTGGTTATGCTGCGGCAGGCGACAACTCGAGAACTCCTCGTCCAAAATCATTCACTCTCGGTGCAACTATCGCATTCTAAAATATAATAAGGTATGAAAAAGATAAAGAATAGCATAAAAATCTTCACTGTCGCTCTGATTGCCGGATGCTCACTGGCATCATGCGACCTCGATCTCTTGCCTTTGAACAACGTTGTGCTCGAGAACTTCTGGAAGGACAAGAGCGACGTGGACAACGTGCTCAGGTCGTGCTACGTGGGCATGCAGTCTGACTATCTGCATAAAATCATCGTGTGGGGCGAGGTTCGCTCCGACAACACCGACGTGGGAGAAGACGTCAGTGCAAACCTTCGCCACATCCTCAAAGGTAACCTCAAGGAAACCAACGGTGAGTGTGACTGGGCAAGCATCTACACCGTCATCAACCGCTGCAACACCGTCATCCATTATGCTCCGGAAGTGGCTGAGGAAGACCCTAACTACACTCCGTCCGACCTCCGTATCACTATGGCTGAGGCGCGCGGACTCCGGGCACTCTCTTATTTCTATCTCATCCGTTCGTTCAAGGATGTGCCGTTCTCTTTCGAGGCATCCATCGACGACTCCCAGAACTATGTGATCCCGGCTTCCAAGCACGAGAACATACTCGACTCTCTCATCATGGATGTGGAGGAATGCAAGGACTGGGCACCACGCAAGTATTCTGATGAGCAGAAAAACAGCGGACGAATCACACGCTGTATGCTCTATTCACTCCTCGCCGACATGTATCTGTGGAAAGCATCGAATGCGGAACTGCCACAGGCAGAACAGGCAGAGGCTTACAAGAAATGTATAGAGTACTGCGACCGCGTCATCAACTTCAAGCAGGATCAGTACAAGGTGGATGAGAAAGGCAACCTCAACCGTATGATGGACACATACGTGCTCAGCAACTATGGTTACCCACTCATCGCAGAGAAGAGCAGCACCAGCACATCAGGTGCACCAGCTGCCTATAATGCGATTTTCGGTGAAGGAAACTCCTACGAGAGCCTCTTTGAGTTGACTTATGGCCATGCTGATGCCGATGTGAAGAACACAGCAGTGGGTGAGATGTACGGCTATTCCACCAGCAAAGATTCTTACCGCCAGCTCGTGGCTTGCAACTCAAACATCATGACCACAGCCATCGAAAGTTCCAAGAAAAACTACAACGACCAGGAACTCTTCCCTGTAACTACCGACTACCGTTCACTCTATTGCTTCCGATTCACCGACAGCGGTTCCTATCCAATCCTGAAATATTCCATCTCACGATTCCAGGATGATCAGGACTTCGGAACTGCATCCACCACATGGAAGGTGCCTTCTGAAAAACCACAGAATATGAGTGGATTGAGAGGTGAGCGTACGGCATACGCAGGATGGATCATCTACCGCCTGACTGATGTGATGCTCATGCGTGCCGAGGCTGAGATTGAGTTGGCTGGCATGATGAGCCCATCTGTGGAATGGATGGACAAGGAAATCACCACCGCTTACCGCGACGGTGCTACCCTCTCCACGGCAGAGGACTACTACATGGATGCCTTCAACATCATCTGTGCAGTCTATCTCCGTTCCAATCCATCTGCTCAGACACAGCAGACACAGTCTTGCCCGAAACTCGACAGCTACACGGACTACAACAGCTTCGTCACCTTGTGTGAGAATGAGCGCCGTCGTGAGCTTATGTTCGAGGGTAAGCGCTACTACGACCTTGTGCGACGCGCACGACGTGAGGGCAACACCTCTCACTTCGCAGCACAGGTGGCTTCTAAATTCGGTGAGGCTTCCAAGGCCGTGCTCATCAAGATGGCGCTCATGGACTTCATGTACATGCCATACGCTGAGGCACAGCTCGACGTGAACCCGAACCTGCATCAGAACCCGGCTTACGCTGAGGACGAAGATATTGTAAAACAGTAAACTATACCCAAGACTATGAAATCAATGAAATTGTATATCAAGCTCATGCTTGCAGCCTTCGTGGCTATGTACGTGCAGCTCTCCTTTGTGAGTTGCGACGACGACCCGGGCGCCGACAGCTACTACACCTCCAAGGCTGAATATGCTGCCGACTTCCTGAAGAACCGCGAGAAGTTCAGTGAGTTTACGCAAATTGTGCAGCGCTCCCACATGCTCGACCTACTCGGCACATGGGGTTCATACACCGTGTTCGCACCGACCAATGAGGCCATCGACAAATATCTGGCTGGGAAGGGACTCACCTCCATCGACCAGCTCTCTCAGAGCGATTGCGACACCATCACGTATAACCACATCATCGAGCAGGAGTTCTTCACCACCGACTTCAACGACGGTACTTATCCGGTGATGAACATGCTCGACCGTCCGCTCACCATCACCTGCGACTCTGACACACTGTCCGTGCCGGGAGAGGTGCAGTTGGCCATCTACATCAACAAGAGTTCACGTATGATTCAGATGGACGACTCTGTGGAGAACGGTGTGGTGCACACCATGAACCAGGTAATCGGAACCAGCAACGACATGGTGGCTGACTTGCTCTCCAAAGACGAGAATGTGTCACTTTTCTATTCAGCACTCGTGCTCACTCACATGAATGACTCGCTCCAGCGTTTCATCGATGAGAGCTACTCCGTAGGCTCTGATTCAATCGACTGGACCAACGACCGACTCTGTATCCACACAGCTGTGGAGTACGATAACGTGGCGTACATGGAGCACCGATATTTCAAATACACCGCTTTTGTCGAGACCAACGACGTGTATGAACGTTATGGAGTGACCGACATCGAAGGTCTGAAGAAACTGGCTGCCGATATTTATGACCCTAAATATCCAGAAGATGCCGACATCACTGACCCAACAGACCGTCGCAACTCACTCAACCGATTTGTGTCCTACCACCTCCTCCCGTTCCAGGGAACATACTACAACCTCACTGAGGTGGACGGACCTAACAGTACGCTGGCACAGAACTTCAACCGACGCTACTGGGACATCGCCGACTGGTATGAGACCATGATGCCTTACTCCACCATGAAGTTCTCATTCCCTAACGGTTCTGAGGCTGGACTCTACATCAACCGCCGTGGCGTTCAGTCGCGTAAGGACGCACGCGGACGCAAATACCGCGGAGCCAAGGTGCTGTCGGCATCTGAGGTGGATGTGGATCAGACTGCCGTGAATGGACTCTATTACTATATCGACGATATCATCAGCTACGGAAAGCAGCCTGACGGCGTGGATATCCAAGACTATGTGTTCAGTGAGCGTATGCGTATCGACTGCTCCACACTCTCGCCTGACTTCATGACTTCAGGAGCACGTGGACACTACACCAAGAGTACGATTGAGAACGGTAAATACGGACGAGGAGGACAGGGTGCCATCGCTGCCAACAACGTCAACACCTGCCTCGGATTCAAGGCCGGCTCTGCTGCCAACTGGACTTACACTGACGCAACCCACGTGCATGTCCGCAACCGTGTGCTCCACTTCTCTTCATACGGAGGCGACGAGGTGACCGTGAAAGGACGCTTCGATGTGACGATCAAGCTGCCGCCAGTACCGGAAGGCGACTGGGAAGTGCGTATGTTCACATGTGTGGGCTTCTCTTCAAGAGGAATCGTACAGTATTATATAGATAATGTGCCGCAGGGCATTCCGTTCGACATGCGTCCAGGCGGAAACACACCGAAGGTGGGATGGAAGAGCGACGAGTCACTCGGCGACGAGGAGCAGATTGCCGCATTCGACAAGGAGTTCCGCAACCGTCAGTGGATGAAGGGACCGAAAGCTTATTGGAGCTCAACCGAGACCGGTGGTGTCGTGGGAACGGATTTCCGTAGAATGTCGGGCACCCTGCGTAAGATCATCGGTGTATTCCATTCCGACGGAAGGACTGACCATTACCTGCGTCTGCAGCAGAAGATGGAGTCGGAGAACAACGAGATGAACTTCGACATGATCGAACTTTGTCCAAGCACAGTCTATGCGAACCCGGACATTCCGGAAGACAGATGGTAGAAACAAAAAAACAACCACTATATGAACAGAATATTTAAAAACACAGTAAGGGCAGGGGTCATCGCATTGATCACTTCAGTTTCGTTGGGCTCCTGTTCCGACACTTGGGACGACCATTACGAATCATTGAGTGGTCTGACCTACGATGGAAGTCTTCTGGGCTACCTGCAGGACAATCCCGACTTGAGCGACTTTGTGGAGGTGGTGAAAGCATCGGGATTCGACAAGGACCTCGCCTCCAATCAGGTCCTCACGGTCATTGCCCCTAAGAACGGCTCGTTCGACAAGCAGTACTATCTGAACCTGATTCAGAATGGACGTAAGAAAGAAGTGATTGATGAGTTCATCAAAAACCACATCTGCCGTTACAACATCTCCATGGGAGCGGAGGAACAGACTGTGACCATGATGAACAAGAAAAATGTGAAGCTGGGAACCATCAGTGAGGGAACCATCGAGGAAGAGAATGTGGATAAGATGAATGTCAGCTGCTCAAACGGCGTGGTACACGTCATCGACGGCTACCTTCCTTATCAGTACAACATCTATGAGTTTCTGGCAAAAGACTGGCGCGACAACTACACGCCAGCTGAGCCATTGCCAGCCCTTGACGAAAATGGTGAAGCCGTGGAGGTGGAGCTACCTCCTTACGAGACCCTCTATGGCTATCTCAGCGAAATGTATGTCGATTCGCTCGACGAGCCTCGAAGCGTATCGAGAGGTGTGGACGAGAACGGTGACCAGATTTGGGTGGATTCTGTGGTGATCTCCAACAACAAAATCCTGCGCCGACTCGACGCATACCTCTATCGTGAGGACTCCACATACATCACACTCCTTCCTGACTTCGACGCCTACAACCGCCGTTTCCAGGGAATCAAGGGACTGTTCAACTTCAACGTATCTTACAATTCCGACCAGGCGGTGCGCGACTCCGTTCAGCGCTACTGGGCACACTATTACTCCTTGTGCGACCTCTCCTACAACATGGGACAGCACCAGAACATACACACCCAGGACTCACTCTTCTCAACGGCTTTCAGCCGCTGGTCTTGGCCTTACAACGTGTACTACAATCCGTATGAGGAAGAGGGTATCATGTCATCGGTGTATGAGACCATCGACTGCAGCAACGGTCAGGTGTGCAGGGTTCATGAGTATCCGTTCGATGTATATACCAACGTGTTCAAGAAAATCACACTGGAAGGTGAGAGCCGCTACTACATCTATGAGGATGGTGAGAACCAGTTCACCAACAAGACCTCCACGTCTTACAACACTGTGGCCAATGCAGCCGACACTATCTCGGGAAGCGGATACCTCCATGTGGTGCCAGCACAGTCGAGTCGTCAGACTGAACTCACATTCCAGCTGCCGAACACACTGTCTGGACAGTATGACATCTACATCAAGTTCCTTCCATATCAAGTCTATGCACCGGAAGACACAGAACACACCAATCTGCCAATCCGATTCAGGTGCAGCCTCTATGAGCGAAATGCAAACAACGGTGCGTTCCCTGCTTACAACCGTGCTACGGTTGACTTCTACAGCAACCCAGAGAAGAAGGAGCGTAACTTCCAGACCGATCCAAACTGCATCGATTCGCTCTACATCGGCACATACAAGTTCAACTACTGCTACCTCAACACCACTCCAGGTGTGCTCTTCAAAATCCAGAGCAACGTGACATCGGGTGTGGCTAAGCAGTTCACAAAGGAAATGCTTATAGATAAGATTGTCTTGATTCCTAACAGAGAACGTCACGACGACGACGGACTCTACACTCCGGAATCGGATTAAACACAGTTCATTGCGAATCAAGATAATTCATGGAAAAAAACATCTATACAATGAAAAAAATACATTTAAATACTGATTTCATCAGAAAGGCCATGAAATGTGGCGTTTCTGCCATGGTACTTTTCCTTTGTGCGGCACCGGTGTCGGCCCAGGACTACGATGATGAGGAAGAAGAAACCATCATCGAGGGTGCTTCTGTGGCCAAGAAAGTGGAGAAGCCAAAGAAAACGTATCCTATGACTGAGATTCAAGGTAAGGTGGTGGATGCAGCCACTGGCGAACCGCTCGCCGGTGTGCAGGTGAAGTCTTTCAACAACCCTTACTATACTGCCATGACTGACGAGGAGGGTGTCTATTGGATTAGCGTTCCTCAGTTCGTCACAGCGCTCCAGGCTTCATTGGAAGGCTACAACATTGTGGAGACAGCTATCAACGGACGGACTCACAATGTGGATATCCGACTCTATTCCGACCGCTACCTCAACAACTACACATCGAAGGTAACAGCAAGCAAGTCGGTCAAGATCGACGGATTCGACAACACAACTGCCATCTCCGCCGACCAGGAAATCGCAGCTAAACTCGGTGCTGACGTGCGTTCCATCATGCGCTCGTCGATTCCAGGAGCTGGTGTGGCCATGTTCATCAATGGCATCAACTCGCTCAACAGCAATGCGCAGCCGCTCTTCGTCATCGACGGTGTGGTTTACGACATGCTCTATGACTCTGAGATGCTTCACTTCGGCTATTGGAACAACCTCCTCTCCACCATCAATATGGATGACGTGGAGTCCATCGAAGTGCTGAAGAACGGTACGGCCATCTATGGTGCCAAAGCTGCAAACGGTGTGATCAACATCAAGACCAAGCGTAACACCAGCATGGCCACCAGAATCGACTTCAAGGCTTCCGTAGGCGTGGAACTCAAGCCGAACACCATCGATGTGCTCGATGCTGAGGGCTATCGTTCCTACTCTTCTCAGATGCTTGGATCAACCAACACGAAACTCACTGACTTCAAGTTCCTCAACACCGACCCGAACTATTATTATTATAATATGTATCACAACAACACGGATTGGAGTGATGAGGTTTACAGGGAGGCAATCACACAGAACTACAGCCTGCATATCCAGGGTGGTGACGATGTGGCCAACTACAACCTTTCGGTGGGTTATATGAACTCTCAGGCAACCTTGAAGAAAAACGACATGAACCGCTTCAACATCCGATTCAACACCGATATTGTGCTCAACAAGTGGTTCACCACCATCTTCGACGCATCCTACACCAACATCACACGCAACCTGCGTGATGCCGGACTGCCTGTCGAGATGTCTTCAGGATTGGGATCCATCGCATCGCTCAACTCCCTCGCGCTGATGAAGGCACCATTCCTCAGCCCTTACGACTTCGACGTCTATGGAAATGTGTCGCACTTCATCGCCGACGCTGATGACTATCTCAACGAGGTGCTCGGATCTTCTGCTTCTATCGCCAACCCGTCTGCCATTCTCAAGAACGGTGAGGCTAAGAACAAGAACCACACTGACCTCACACAGATAAACGTGGCCATCGCTCCGAAGTGGCAGCCTACACGCAACTTCTCACTCACTGAGCGTTTCAGCTACACCTTCCAGAGCTTCGATGAGCGTTACTACACTCCACTGGTGGGTATGCCGCAATATACCATTCCTGGAAGTGGATATGTGCAGAACGCCAACCTCTCCGTCTTCACCCGTCACAATGCTGTGATGAGCGACACACGTGCCGACTGGAACCCACTCATGGGCGACCATCGCATTGATGTCTATGGAGGTGTGCGTTTCCTCAACAACGCATTCAAACCGCAGAATGTCGGAGGTTACACCTCTGCCAACGATAAGATGCCTAACATCTCATCAAGCCTCCTCTATAAGTTCCTCAACGGTAAGGACCTCTCTTGGAGAAGCCTTTCCTACTATGCCAACATCGACTACAACTACAAGGAGAAGTACTATCTCCAGGGACAGTTCTCGATGGAGACATCATCCCGCTTCGGTAAGGAAACGGATGCAGGCCTGAAAATGTTCGGAGTGGCTTGGGGATTCTTCCCATCCATCCAGGGCGCATGGGTAATCAGCAATGAGAAATGGTGGAAACCAAACAACTTCATCAACTTCCTCAAGCTCAATGCCGGATTTGAGTCGGTTGGAAACGACGGTGTGGATAACAACGCTACCATGACCTATATGACCGCTGCTTCACTCCTGGGACAGAATGTCACATCCATCCAGCTCACAAATATCGGTAACACCAAGTTGCGCTGGGAGACCACGAACCGTCTGAACGCAGGATTCGAGGGAAACTTTGCAAGCAACCGGCTCAACGTGAAGTTCAATTACTTCAAGTCGTGGACCAGCAACCTCATCTCCCTCAGCACACTCGCATACGTGTCGGGTCTGCAGGACTACTGGACCAACGACGGTAAGCTCGAGAACGAAGGATTTGACGTGACTGTCACTTCCAAACTTTTCGACGAGAAGAATTTCAAGATGGAAGTGGGGGCAAGCATGGGACACTATCAGAACAAGGTGACTCAATTGCCTAAGAACAAGAACAGCTTCATCACAGAAATGTACAATGGATCCATTATCACAGAACTGAACAAGCCGGTAGGTATGTTCTACGGCTACAAGACCGACGGAGTTTTTGCCAACAGTCAGGCAGCTGAAGCAGCCAACCTCTCTATCGTGGACAACGCAGGCAACGAGACCTACTTCAAGGCTGGTGACATGAAGTTCGTGGATCTCGACAACAACGGCATCATCAACGGCAACGACCGAACCGTTATCGGTGACCCTAATCCAGACATCTATGGTAATATCTTTGCCAACTTCTTCATCGGAAAGCACTGGTCATTGGGCGTGAACTTCAGCTACAGTGTGGGCAACGACATCTACAACTACCAGCGTGCTCTCCTCGAGTCGGGTTCGCAGTTTATCAACCAGACCACTGCGCTCAACCGCAGATGGATGGCTGAGGGACAGCAGACCGACATCCCGCAGATCACTTACGGAGACCCTATGGGCAACAGCCGATTCTCTGACCGTTGGATTGAGGACGGATCATACCTCAAGCTGAAGAACGTTACGCTCAGTTATCAAATCCCTATCACCAACGAGTATATTCAGGGACTCTCTGTTTGGGCTGCGGCCAACAACCTGTTCACCATCACACGATATCTCGGCAACGACCCGGAGGTCAGCTGCGGAAACAGTGTGCTCATGCAGGGAATCGACGCTGGATACCTCAATCCAGGACGTAGTTTCACACTTGGTGTAAAGATTAACTTGTAAACCTATTGAAGATGAAAACAAAAGCTATAATTTTCTCCTTGTTGGTCCTCCTTGGGGTGGGGATGACCACGACTTCATGCGAGGACATGTTCACTCCTGAGAACTCGCTGGTGGAGACAGACCTCACTCCTGCCGACACACTCTATCAGATGATGGGTATTGTTCGCGGTATGCAGAAGGTGATTGACAAATCCATCATCTTGGGTGAGGTGCGTGCCGACCTCGTCGATATCAACGCCTACACCACCACAGACCTGCAGGAACTTTCGAAGAACAACGTGGGTGACGAAAACGCTTACAATACCCCTTCCGATTTTTATGGAGTGGTGAACCTCTGCAATGTCTATCTCGCCAAAGTGGACTCGCTCCAAGAAACCAAAGGTGTGAAGAAATACCGTGAGGAGGTCATCGCAGCCAAGACTTTCAGGGCTTGGGCATACCTTGAGTTGGCGAAGATCTACGGAACCGTGCCGTTCTATACCGACCCTATCACCACTGCCCAGGAGGGTGAGGACGTGATTGACGACACGGCCAATAGGAAAGGATTGGTGGAAGTTTGTGACTTCTTGATTGGTGACTTGTTTGACTATGCTTCGATCGATGAGAACAATGCGTTGCGTCCGAGCTACTCAAGTACCTACACCAATGCCAACCTCCCGTACTCCAAGTTCTTCATCCCTGTGCGCCTCATGCTCGCTGAGCTCTATCTCTACAGGGGATCGTTCACTCACAACGAGAGCGACTTCGTGAATGCCGTTCGATTCTATCACGACTTCCTTGCATTCACTGGAGAAGAACTCACCACAGGTTCCTATCGTTCGTACTGGATTGGCAACTCGTTCACATCTTTTTCATCCAGCTACTCCAACAAGTTCTCTGTCAGTGCGGCAAGAGATGCGGAGTGGATTGCCTTCGTGCCGATGGACACCATCAAGTACTATGGTAATTACACGGACATCCGCTCGGTGTTCAACGCACAGTATTCCAACAACTATTATGCCAACGTCAATCCGTCGGCGCGCTACATGGAGATGTCTCAGGCTCAGAGCAACTGCGTGTATGTTTACAACAGCGCTACTGACGTGGATACGGTCTATGCACCAACAACAAAGGATGGATTCAGTGACTTTGAGAATCCTGAACGCTATGTGGGTGACCTTCGTTATAACAGCAACCTCTATACGTTCAACCTGGCCGACATGTATCATGCTGAGTACAGCGTGAACCGTCAGTATATCGCAAAATATACTGGTGGAAGCTCACGTCTGAACAACGATGAGCGTATTGCATATCTGCCGCTCTTCCGCAAGAGCATGGTCTATCTGCATTTCGCTGAGGCACTCAACCGTGCAGGATTCCCAGAGACGGCTTTCGCTATCCTGAAATATGGTATCTCCGACACCGTACTTGAGGACCGCACAAAAATCTCGCTCGATGAATACACTCGCCTGAAAGAAATCACTTCATACGGTTTTGCAAGCAACGCTGCCGACTGGGATGAGGATATCTTCATCACTCGCGACGTTTGGGCTGGAGGTATGAGTTCCGGCGGTTCCGCATCCAACGCCATCAACGTCAACCAGTGGCCTATCCATTGCTTCGGTTCGGGTGATGCATGGTGCAACAAGTACTATTACATTCCTACCGACTCCAGCGGCATTCTCCCTTATCCGGAATATGCTCCAGCTGAAGACCTCGACGTGGATGGTCTTGCTGCTTACGACGAGCAGTACAAGGCGGACTGTGCGGACATCGACACCCTCAACATGGAATACATCGCTTCTGAGCCTATCCGCTCACAGCGTATGAAGGAAGTGGATAAGCTCATCCTCATGGAGGAGGCTCTTGAGGGAGCATACGAAGGCTACCGCTTCTATGACCTCATGCGCTACTCTATGTACAACTATGGAAATCTGTCTTACCTCGTTGAGGCAATCAACCAGCGTAAGGGTGCGGAAAATCCAGGTTCCTACATCTCCGAAGGCAAAGTCTATCTCTCACTGCCGAAAAGATAAACACCCCAACATCCTATATATATAAAGCCGTCCTAACCGACGGCTTTTTTCTTTTTCTTTTTCTGATGTTTTTCTTTTCTGATGTTTTTCTTTTCTGATGGTTTCTCCTTATTTCTTTTGTCTATTGCCCCGGCTGGTAGCCGGGTCCAGCCGTCCGCATAGCTCCCATCCGCTCCCATAACTCCCATAATT